>NZ_JBSGTX010000051.1:42792-66477 GCF_053607625.1 Streptomyces sp. NPDC055103 | reverse complement strand
GGGTGGCGGCCCCGGGGGTCGGTGCCCCGGGGCGCCGGGCCGCCCGGGGGGCGCCCCCGAAAGGGGTGTCCGCCGGGGCCGCCCCGCGTTGTCGCCCGGTGTTTCGGGAGCGACTGTCGTGACCCCGTCGTACGCTGGACACCCCGGCCCGTACGACGTGTCGGGCTGTTCGCGTTGCCCGCCCCCGCGGGCCACCGCGCCCCGTACTCCGAACCCGGGATGGAAGCTCCATGAGCCTGCACGGCCTGCTTGATGAAGTCGTCAAGGACGCGGCCCTCGCCGAGGCGGTGAAGGCCGCCTCCGACGGGAACCGCCCGCACGTCGACCTGGTCGGGCCGGCCGCCGCGCGCCCGTTCGCCGTCGCCGCGCTCGCCCGCGACTCGGGGCGCCCGGTCCTCGCCGTCACGGCCACCGGGCGGGAGGCCGAGGACCTGGCCGCCGCGCTCCGCTCGCTCCTCGACCCGGACACGGTCGCCGAGTACCCCTCCTGGGAGACCCTGCCGCACGAGCGGCTCTCGCCCCGCTCCGACACCGTCGGCCGCCGCCTCGCCGTGCTGCGCCGCCTCGCGCACCCCCGCGACGACGACCCGGCCGCCGGCCCCGTCAGCGTCGTCGTCGCGCCGATCCGCTCCGTGCTCCAGCCGCAGGTCAAGGGCCTCGGCGACCTGGAGCCCGTAGCCCTGCGGTCCGGCCAGAGCGCGGATCTGAACGAGATCGTCGCGGGCCTCGCGGCCGCCGCGTACTCCCGGGTCGAGCTCGTCGAGAAGCGCGGCGAGTTCGCCGTACGCGGCGGCATCCTGGACGTCTTCCCGCCCACCGAGGAGCACCCGCTCCGCATCGAGTTCTGGGGCGACGACGTCGAGGAGATCCGCTACTTCAAGGTGGCGGACCAGCGCTCCCTCGAAGTCGCCGAGCACGGCCTGTGGGCGCCGCCCTGCCGCGAGCTGCTCCTCACCGACGAGGTACGCGAGCGGGCCAGGGCACTGGCCGAGGAGCACCCCGAGCTGGGCGAGCTCCTCAACAAGATCGCGGAGGGCATCGCGGTCGAGGGCATGGAGTCCCTGGCCCCGGTCCTCGTCGACGACATGGAGCTGCTCCTCGACGTCCTGCCGAAGGGCGCCATGGCCGTGGTCTGCGACCCGGAGCGGGTGCGGACCCGGGCCTCGGACCTGGTGGCGACGTCGCAGGAGTTCCTCCAGGCCTCGTGGGCGGCGACCGCCGGCGGCGGCGAGGCCCCGATCGACGTCGGCGCGGCCTCCCTGTGGGGGATCGCGGACGTCCGGGACCGGGCGCGCGAGCTGGACATCGCCTGGTGGTCGGTCTCGCCGTTCGCGGCGGACGAGACCGTCTCCGGGGAGGGCGACACCCTCACCCTCGGCATGCGCGCCCCGGAGTCGTACCGCGGCGACACCGCCCGCGCGCTCGCCGACACCAAGGGCTGGCTGGCCGACGGCTGGCGCACGGTGTACGTGACGGAGGCCCACGGCCCCGCGACCCGTACGGTCGAGGTCCTCGGCGGCGAGGGCATCGCCGCCCGCCTGGACGCCGACCTGGGGGAGATCGCCCCGTCCGTCGTGCACGTCGCGACCGGCTCCATCGACTGGGGCTTCGTCGACCCGGCGCTCAAGCTCGCCGTCCTCACCGAGACCGACCTGTCCGGCCAGAAGGCGGCCGGCAAGGACGGCCAGCGGATGCCGGCCAAGCGCCGCAAGACCATCGACCCGCTGACCCTGGAGGTCGGCGACTACATCGTGCACGAGCAGCACGGCGTCGGCCGGTACGTGGAGATGGTCCAGCGGACCGTGCAGGGCGCGACCCGCGAGTACCTCCTCGTCGAGTACGCCCCCGCCAAGCGCGGCCAGCCCGGCGACCGGCTGTACATCCCGACCGACCAGCTGGAGCAGGTCACCAAGTACGTGGGCGGCGAGGCCCCGACGCTGCACCGGCTCGGCGGCGCCGACTGGACGAAGACGAAGGCGCGCGCGAAGAAGGCCGTCAAGGAGATCGCCGCCGACCTGATCAAGCTGTACTCGGCGCGGATGGCGGCCCCCGGCCACGCCTTCGGCACGGACACCCCGTGGCAGCGCGAGCTGGAGGACGCCTTCCCGTACGCGGAGACGCCCGACCAGCTGTCCACCATCGCCGAGGTGAAGGAGGACATGGAGAAGACGGTCCCCATGGACCGGCTGATCTGCGGCGACGTCGGCTACGGCAAGACGGAGATCGCGGTAAGGGCCGCCTTCAAGGCGGTCCAGGACGGCAAGCAGGTCGCCGTCCTCGTCCCGACGACGCTGCTCGTGCAGCAGCACTTCGGCACGTTCAGCGAGCGGTACTCGCAGTTCCCGGTGAAGGTGCGGGCGCTGTCCCGCTTCCAGAGCGACACCGAGTCGAAGGCGACCCTGGAGGGGCTGCGAGAGGGTTCGGTCGACGTCGTCATCGGCACCCACCGCCTCTTCTCCTCCGAGACGAAGTTCAAGGACCTCGGCCTGGTCATCGTCGACGAGGAGCAGCGCTTCGGCGTCGAGCACAAGGAGCAGCTGAAGAAGCTCCGCGCCAACGTCGACGTCCTGACCATGTCGGCCACCCCCATCCCCCGTACGCTCGAAATGGCGGTGACCGGCATCCGCGAGATGTCGACGATCACCACCCCGCCGGAGGAGCGGCACCCCGTCCTCACCTTCGTCGGCCCGTACGAGGAGAAGCAGATCGGCGCGGCCGTCCGCCGTGAACTCCTGCGCGAGGGCCAGGTCTTCTACATCCACAACCGCGTCGACTCGATCGACCGCGCGGCCGCCCGCCTCCGGGAGATCGTGCCGGAGGCGCGGATCGCGACGGCCCACGGCCAGATGTCGGAATCGGCCCTGGAGCAGGTCGTCGTCGACTTCTGGGAGAAGAAGTTCGACGTCCTCGTCTCGACGACGATCGTCGAGTCCGGCATCGACATCTCCAACGCCAACACGCTGATCGTGGAGCGCGGCGACAACTTCGGCCTGTCGCAGCTCCACCAGCTGCGCGGCCGGGTCGGCCGAGGCCGCGAGCGCGGATACGCGTACTTCCTCTACCCGCCGGAGAAGCCGCTCACGGAGACCGCGCACGAGCGGCTCGCGACGATCGCCCAGCACACCGAGATGGGCGCGGGCATGTACGTGGCGATGAAGGACCTGGAGATCCGCGGCGCGGGCAATCTGCTCGGCGGCGAGCAGTCGGGTCATATCGCGGGCGTCGGCTTCGACCTGTACGTCCGGATGGTCGGCGAGGCGGTCGCGGACTACCGGGCGCAGATGGAGGGCGGCGCGGAGGAGGAGGCGCCGCTGGAGGTGAAGATCGAGCTTCCGGTCGACGCCCACATGCCGCACGACTACGCGCCGGGCGAGCGGCTCCGTCTCCAGGCCTACCGCTCGATCGCCTCCGCCAACTCGGAGGAGGACATCAGGGCCGTACGCGAGGAGCTCACCGACCGCTACGGCAAGCTGCCGGAGCCCGTCGAGAACCTGCTCCTGGTGGCGGGCCTGCGGATGCTCGCGCGCGCGTGCGGCGTCGGCGAGATCGTCCTCCAGGGCCCGAACATCCGCTTCGCCCCGGTGGAGCTGCGGGAGTCGCAGGAGCTGCGCCTGAAGCGCCTGTACCCGCGCACGGTCATCAAGCCGGCGGCCCACCAGATCCTGGTGCCGCGCCCGACGTCGGGCAAGATCGGCGGCAAGCCGGTGGTGGGCCGCGAACTGCTGGCGTGGACGGGGGAGTTCCTCACCACGATCCTGGGCTCGTGACGGGGTGACCGTGCCCCGGTGGTTCGCTCGAACCACCGGGGCACGGTCGCGTCCGGTCGCGTCCGGCGAGCCGCCCGGACGCCGGGGTGCGTCCGCTGAGCCGTCCGGAGCCGGGGCGCGTCCGTCGAGCCGTCCGGAGCCGGGGTGCGTCCGCTGAGCCGTCCGGAGCCGGGGCGCGTCCGTCGAGCCGCCCGGATTCCGCGGCGGCTCCGTCAGATCACGGCGAGCCGGGACGCCACCAGTTCGGCGCGCTGTTCGGCGTACTCCGGGGGCAGCCGTCCCGCCCGGGTGAGGGTCGCGAGACCGTGCAGGGCCGCCCAGAACGTCTCCGTGAACAGTCCCGGCGCGACGCCTTCCCCCGCGACCTCGCCGAGTGTCTCCATCAGGGCGGCGAAGGCGTCCTTCAGAGGCTCCGGGGTCTCCTCGGCGGCGAACGCCAGGCCGCCGTCGAGCTGGAACATCGCGTCGTAGACCGCCGGATTGCGCTCGGCGAAGTCGAGGTAGGCGCGGGCGAGGGCGGTGACCCGGGCGCGCGGGCCGTCCGCGGCGGAGGCCGCTGCCCGTAGCGCCCCGGCCATTTCCGTGGCCCCCTCCAGGGCGACGGCGCCGATGATCTCGCGCTTGCCGCGGAAGTGGCTGTAGAGGACTGGCTGGCTGTATTCGATGCGCTCGGCGAGCCGGCGGGTCGTGACCGCGTCCCAGCCCTGCTGCTCGGCGAGCTCGCGGGCCGTCGCCACGATGAGACGCTCGCGGCCCGCCCTTTCGCGTTCCTTGCGTTCCTGTACCGACATACTTCGATCCTAGCACCGCTAGACAATCAAGCGGCAGTAGCGCTAGCGTTGCCTCATCACCTAGCGGCACTAGATTCCAGGTTCCAGGAGGGGCAGTCATGCTCGACGCACTCGAGATCGCCACCACCGTGATCGTCGGCCTGATGGTGGGGGTGGAGTTCTCCGTCGCCTTCGTCATCAACCCGATCCTCAACGCCCTCCCCGATGACAGCAATCAGCGCGGCAGGAGCCACGGCGGCCGCATGCTCGGCGCCCTCATGCCGGTCTGGTACATCGGCTCGCTCGTCCTGGTCGCGATCTGGGCCGTCGCCGGATGGCACCTGGCGGGCGCCGGACTCGTCGTCACCGCCGGCGCGCTGCTGATCGTCAGCGTGGTCATGTCGCTCCTGCTGCTCGTCCCGATCAACAACCAGGGCAAGACGTGGACCCCCGAGAACCGGCCCGATGACTGGAAGGAGCAGATGAACCGCTGGGACCGCTACCACTACGTCCGCGTCGCCGTCATCATCGCGGCCTTCACCCTGCTGGTCGCGGCCCTCGCCTGAACCGCCTAGTTCCGGCTCTCCGCGCCCTCCGTGTCCTCCGCGCTCTCCGCGCTCTCCGCGCTCTCCGCGCTCTCCGTGCCCGCCGCGTCCTCCGCGGCGGGCGCGCCGCTGAAGAGCAGGCCCGTCAGCGAACGGAAGTACTCCTCGGGGTCCCGGCCGCCCAGTGCGGCGTCGACGTTCCGCGTCAGGAGCAGGGTCGCGAAGCCGTGGGCGAGCGACCAGGCGGCGATGCCCGCCGTGCGGGTGTCGGGGACGTCCGGCAGGCCGGCCACGCCGGCGCGGAGTTCGGTGGAGGCGCGCTCCTTGGCGGCGAGGAGCTCCGGGTCGTCGGTGCGGAGCAGGTCCGGCTGGAACATGACCTGGAAGTGCGCGGGATGGTCGGTCGCGAACCGCACGTACCGCACGCCGCGTTCGCGCAGCTCGGGCGTGCCGGCGAGGGCCTCGGCCAGGAGGTCGTACCCCTCGGTGGCGATCGCGGTGAGGAGTCCGGTGCGGTCCTTGAAGTGGTGGGCGGGTGCGGCGTGGGAGACGCCGGCGCGGCGGGCGAGGTCGCGCAGGCTGAGCGCCCCGGGGCCCTCGGCGGCGATCGCGTCGAGGGCGGCGGCGAGGACGGACTGCCGCAGGTCGCCGTGGTGATAAGTCTTCCGGCTCGTCATGGCAGCAGCCTAGCCGCTATCTAGTCGTTGACAAGTTCACAGGGCGGGTGCAATCTAGTCAGTGACAAGTCGATGGGCCAGTGAGTCGACCAGCCGATGAGCCGATCACCAGGGAGACCGCCGTGGAAACCGGACGCGTACGTCAGATGTGGCACCTGCTCGAACCCCTCCACGCCCTGCTCTACTACGCCCCCGAGGCCTTCGACGAGGCCGCGGCCCTCGGCTACGACACCGCCGAGCGCTGGCCCTCCTACTTCGCCTGGCGCTCCGCGCCGCTCGGCCCGGCCGGCCCGGCCCGGGTGACCTCGGCGTTCTACAGCTTCAGCCCCGAGATGGTCGCCCGGTACGTACCGGGGAGCGACGGCGAGGGCGCCCGGGAGACCGCGAGCGCCGCCGACGTCCTCGCCGCCCGCCTCCGGGCCGTCGACCGCACCTACCGTGCCGTCCTCGGCGAGGACACGGTCAAGAGCCCCGAGCTCGCCGAGGCCGCCGCCCTCGCCCGCCGCGCCGCCGAGGCGGCCGGGACGGAGGGGCGCCCGCTCGCCGCCGCCAACGCCGACCTGCCCTGGCCCGAGGCCCCGCACCTCGTCCTCTGGCAGGCCGCCACGATCCTGCGCGAACACCGCGGCGACGGGCACCTCGCCGCACTCCTCGTCGCCGGGCTCGACCCGGTCGAGGCACTCGTCTCCTTCGCGGCGATCGGCGCCGCCCCCGAGCCGGTCTTCGAGAGCCGCGGCTGGTCCGCCGAGGCGTGGTCCGCGGCCCGCGCGCGCCTCGCCGCCCGCGGACTCGTGGACGAGGCCGGCGCGGCCACCGACGAGGGCCGCGCCCTGCGCGCCGAGGTCGAGCAGCGCACGGACGAACTCGCCGCCGCCCCCTGGACCGACCTCGGCCCGGACGACACGGCCCGCCTCGCCGAACTGCTCGGCGGCCCCTGGCTGTCCGCCATCGGCTCCGGCCTGCTCCCCGCCGAGAACACCCTCGGCATCGGCAAGGTCTGAGACGAGGCCCGTGTGAACACCCCCGCCTAAGATGCGGGGGTGTTCACACAAGGGACGTTCCGCATATATCGAAGGCCACTGGCCGGCGCGGCGCTGGCCGTCGCCGCGCTCGTCACCACCGCCTGCTCGCCCGGCGCCGACACCCCCGCACCTGACGGCGGCACAGGCGGCAAGCCCGCCGCCCGCGGTACGGCCCTCGCCGCCGTGGACACCCTCACCGTCAAGGGCCGGGCTCCGAAGACCGGTTACGAGCGGGAGAAGTTCGGCCGGGCCTGGGCGGACGTCGACGGCAACGGCTGCGGCACCCGCGACGACATACTCCGGCGCGACCTGACCGGAGTCCGCCTCGCGGACGGTCGCTGCAAGGTCGCCTCCGGCACCCTCACCGACGACCCGTACACCGGCACCACCGTCGCGTACGTCCGGGGGCGCAGCAAGGTCGACATCGACCATGTCGTCGCGCTCTCCGACGCCTGGCAGAAGGGTGCCGGGAAGTGGGACACGGACACGCGCCGCCGCTTCGCCAACGACGTTATGTTGGCGGTGTAGATGTCTCACGGTGATGTGTCTCAGGGGTGGGGTGGCCGAGTGCCCAGGCGGTGTCTCACGAGCGGTGTGCTGCGTGCCGGCGCTGTACTGGTCATCGGGATGGGCCTGGCGGGTTGCACGGGAGGCGGACTCTCTGGCGAGAGCGGTTCCTCGGGCGGTGGCTCGTCAGCGTCCGCCAAGTACGGAACCAGCCCCTTGGCCGCCCCCGACGGAACGAAGCCCGGGCTGGCTCCGATCTCGTCCGAGAAGGACGAGGCGGCAGCTCGTGAGCTGATCTCCAAGCTGCAGACCAAGGGTCGAGGGCCGAAGACGGGCTACGGCCGCGACGAGTTCGGCTACGCGTGGATGGACACGGCGGACGGTGTGCCGCTGGCCCGGAACGGCTGTGACACGCGGAACGACTTGCTGGAACTGCACGGGCAGAACGTCCGGTTCCGCGCCGGCTCCGACTGCGTGGTCGTCTCGATGGACCTGTACGACCCGTACACCGGCAAGGACATCGCCTGGAAGAAGGCGAAGGCCGCCGAGGTGCAGATAGACCACGTGGTGCCCTTGTCGTACGCCTGGCAGATGGGTGCTGCGCGCTGGAGCAAGGAGAAGCGGCAGCGGCTGGCCAACGACGTGCTGAACCTTCTGCCGGTCTTGGGCTCCACGAACTCCGCCAAGCGCGACTCCGGTCCGGCGGCCTGGCTGCCGCCCAACAAGGCGGTCCGCTGCTCGTACGCGGTGCGGTTCGCGCAGGTAGCGGAGAAGTACGAGCTTTCCGTAACGACGGCGGACAAGAGAGCGATGCTCAAGCAGTGCGGCGGTTGAGTGGCAGCTCCACGTGTCAGTGCCTCCTGCCAGGATGCGCGGATGACTTCAATTGGCGTCCCGCTCACCGCCCCTGACGATCAGCCGCGCGCTCACCTTCTGGAGGTGGTCGGTGCCATCGAGCCGTGGGACGACCTGGAGCGTGCACATCTGAGGACCGCCACCCAGTGGATCGCCAGCGCAGCCCCGGTCTACCGGGTGCGCAAGCCGGATACTCCGGCGATGCACCTGGTGAGCTACTTCGTCGTCCTCGATGACACCCGCGGGCAGCTGCTGCTTGTCGCACATCGCAAGGCGGGCCTGTGGCTGCCGGCCGGAGGACACGTCGAGGCAGGTGAGGACCCGTGGGCCGCAGTCGTTCGCGAGTGCGCCGAGGAGCTGGGCATCCAGGCGGTGGCATCACCAATCACAGGCGAGCATCCCCTCTTCCTCACTGTCACCCGAACCCGGGGGCAGGGCGCACACACCGACGTATCGCTCTGGTACCTCCTCAACGCCGACGCCGACAGCATCACCTCTTACGACCAGGGCGAGTTCGAAACCATCCGGTGGCTGACTGACGAGCAGGTGCTCAAGGAGTCGGACGACCTGCTCGACCCCCACATGCACCGCTTCACCCGCAAGCTGCAGCAGGCCCGGACCAGGAAGCGCACGTAGTCACCAGCCGTCCTCGGCGTGGCACGACCCCGTGAGAACGGCACAACGCCGAGACTGGCGCCAGTACCGCTCACGACTGCCGTTCCCATGGGCAATCGTGACCGCTGACAGGTCTGATGGATCACGACTGAACCGACCGCGACCCGGCGGATGTCGGGGAATTCCGGAGCTGCGTCACCGCTCCGTGTTGTTCCTCCACGAGTTGGGCTCGCAGCCGGTGGCCGTCCACTTCCAGCTCGGCGTTCCTGAGCGTGAGGATCTGGATCTGGTTTGCGTACGCCGCGACGGTCGATCGCAGATCCCGGATCTCGGCGGCCTTGTCGCTGCGGAGTTCCTGCAGGGTCTTTTTCAGCTTGGCGATCTCCTGCCTGAATTCGTCGGCCTCGGGCCGCCTGGCCTGCGGGGTGCCGAGGACTTCCTTGATCGCTGCTGAGACAGGTGAGCGGTAGTACGAGGCTCGCGAGACGCCGGCCTCGGCGGAGATGTTCACTGCCGAGGTGCGGCCGTCGGTGATCTCGGGGCGGCCGAGCATGAGCTGCTCGAAGGCGCGCATGATCTTGTGGTCGATGTCGGTCAGGCCGGGGTTCTCTCGGGCCAGTCGGGCGAAGGCCGTGCGGATGGCTTGAAGAGTCTCGTCTGTGGAGTCGGTCATCGTCGGGTGTCCTCGTGGTCGATCTCCGCGATCAGGCGGGTGAGTGTGGCCAGGTGCTCGGTGATGGCGAGCTGCTGGAGTCGTGGGAGACCGGTGGTCGCGCCGAGTTCGGCCCGGGCCATGTCGTGTGCCCGTTCCAGGCGGGGCAGATGGACGGCGGAGCGCCGTGAGTTGGGGCAGCGCATGCACATGTCGAGCATGGGGACGGGGCGTCCCAGGGGCTTGGCGCGCTTACGGCACACGGCCGTTTCCGCCTGGTAGAAGCAGTCGTTCAGGACGCCGGGGTGCAGGGTCTTCGTCAGGTGTCGCAGCAGTGTCCTCAGCCGGGACGGGCTGGCCACCGCGCCCGGAAGGTCTCCGAGTTCACTGCGGACGCGGTCGAATTCGGCCTCGATGCGCTGGGTGGCGCCGCCTGCCGAGCGTCCGCCCTCGTTCCAGTCGTGGTAGAGGTCCTCGACGTAGTCGAGCTTGGCCACGGCCTCTTCGGCGGCGACCTCGTCGGCGAAGCCTGAGGCGGAGGTGCCCGCGTATCCCTCGAACATGGTGATCGCGGCGTGCTTGTACTGGCGTGCGCCCGCTACCACCCCGAAGGGCTGGTGGGCGATGTGCCAGGCGAGGGTGCGGCGGAACTGCCTGGTGTCGAAGGCCCAGGGAAGTGCCGTGGGTTCTGGCGCGTCTTCCTCGGTCACGTCTTCCTCGTCTGGCAAAAGGGCTCATCGGGGGGTGTCGTCGTCAGCGGGACGTAGAGCTCATCCGCTGTGCTGAAGAGCGCGTTGAGGTGGTCGCGGAAGGCGCGGATGCGCCGGGGCACGTTGGTGAGCAGTACGTATCCGTTGCGGCCGCCGCCGTCGTAGCCGAAGAGGTGGCCGGGGTCGTCGTTGATCTCCTTGAGAACGGCGACGGCGCGGTGCACGACATCCAGGACGACCCATTCGGCTTCGTCCCCGCTGAGCTTGTGGTCCTTCCCCTTGTAGACCCGTCCGCGGACTTTGTATCGGGGCCGCCCGTCGGCTGCGGTCTCGGAAGTGGCGCAGTCGCGGCCAAGCTCACGTACTTCCACGTCCCGCATTCCCGAAAGGTAGGCGATGACGATCCAGCATGCCGTGCGCAGGAAGGACAGCTCGTTGGCTAACGTGAAGGGGCTGAGTCGCGGGCGCCACGGCCTGCCGGAGGCTGGCCATGGGGACATGGGAGTGTTCAGGCCGCCTTCCTCGTAGCCGATCTCCTCGCCGGCCTCGGCCATCAGCGGTCGTAGGTGCGAGGCGTTCCCGCAGCCGACCAGGAGTGAGACAAGGCGGTGGTTGGGACTCTGCGATACGCCGTTGACGGTGACGGCGTCGGGCACGGTGTGCGCGGTCTCGCGAGGGAGTGCGGGAATGCCACGGCCCGTAGCGCGGCGCTCGGCGATGAAGGCCAGAACCCTTTCTCGTGCCTGGCCAGGACCAAGATTCTGGCCCCTGCGTGCCGCTTCCAGCGCAGCGACCTCCCGCTCGGCGGTGAGGATGTCGCCACTGGCCGTCTCCACATAGAAGACCGCGGCCCTTAGCAGAGGCGCGAGGACCTCCTCGGGGATGCGTGGGGTGGCGTTCTCTCCCTTGACCCGCCGCACGCCGACGACGGCGTAGGCGCTGCGACCGCTCCAAGGGAGGACGTTCAGCCGGTCCTGGGACAGGAACGGGCCGTGCGCCGCGAGGTGCTTGAGAAGTGCGATGTTGCGGACGGCATTGCTCGGACTGGGCTTCCACTTCGTCAGTACGGCGTCCAGGTGCGCGCGGCCGACGGCGGACAATCGTGGCGCGCCCACATCCCTCAGATCCTTCGTGACGGCGATGAAGACGCGCAGCTCTCCCGCCGCTGCCGTGGCCTTCATGGGGCCGAGGCCCAGGGAGCCCCGGTGGAGGCGGGAGGCGACGTACTCCTTCGCCGTGCGCCGTGTCATCGGATCGCCGATCTGCGTGAAGTCGAGCCGCCACGTCCGCCAGGTGCGGGGCAGCACGCACCGCAGGTCCCAGACGTCCTCGGACAGGAGCGGACCCGGGTCCGGCAGGTCTCGCGTGAGCCACTCCGGGAGGACGTACTCCGAGGCCGAGGGCAGGTCGTGATCACCGGTCCGCGGCTTGGGGACGGCAGTCATGCGATGACCTCCAGGAACGACGGGGGCAGCAGGAGGCGATCGCCTCCGGCCTCGGCGATCGCCTGTGCCGTGGCGATCTGGCGCGTGCTGAAGCGGGCGCGGACACCGTGGACGATGCGGTCCCACGCGAGACCGAACCGCGCGGTCCACTCGGCGGCGGGATACTCCTCGCGCTGTCGCTCCAGGAAGTCCAGGAAGGACAGCAGGCTCGGCAGGTGGCGGCTGGTGAACACCGCGTTCGGGCATTCCAGGCAGCCCCAGGCTGGTACGGGGCAGGCCGCCCCTGGCTTGCGCGCGAACGGTGAGGCGAAGAAGTCGCGGCAGGAGGCGAGCCATACGTCCTGCTCGCCGGAGAGTGCCGACTCGACCTCCCGCGCGGTCAGCGCGGCCTGGCCGTCGTCGAGTCGGGCGCCCTCGTCCGACAGCACCACCGGTGGGGCCAGCGCCGCGCTCAGTGCCTGTGCAAGGCCCGCCTCCACCGCCTGGTCGTGGGTCTCTTCGTGGGCGTCGATGTCCGCATAGTGCTTCGCGGCGACCGGCCGTGTGTGGCCGGAGGCGAAGTCCTCAAGGACCCCGCCGGCCCGCAGGTACTGACGGGACTTGACGGTCTTGCGTACCCGCCGCAGGTCAAGGGTGACGGGCCCGCCGGCGCGGTCGGTGAGGCGGTCGAGCCCGTGCTCGGACATCCACTGCCGGCTCACGGCCGATCCTTGCGGACCGTCGAAGGATGCCCGGGCCTGCCCGTGACGACCGACGTCGCACCATAGTGCGTCGCTGCCGATCAGCTCGCGGGTGCGTTTCGTCAGGCGCAGGGCCAGCCGGATCACGCCACCGGGGAAGCGCAGCGAGCCGCCATCGGTGACCCTGACCGTCTTGTGAGTGGAACCCGGGGCGCGCTTCTTGACGTAGGCGATGCTGACGTAGCCGCGTGCCGGACTCGCCAGGCAGTCGGAGCGCAGCTGTCGGATGCACTCGGGTTCCATGCCCGTCTGGCAGGCGAGAAGGAGTAGGAAGGGCACCAGGTCCCTAGTGGTGAGGTGGAGACGACCGTTGAGTTCCTCTCTTCCGCCCAAGGGGCGCAGGACCTTGTACGAGGCGTCGTCGACGGTCAGCGGGCCGTGGTTGGCGATGTACCAGAGGACGTTCTCCAACCGGTCCCAGCCGTACCGACGTGGGTCACGCCCCGAGGCCGCCAGCTTCTCGCCCTCCAGGATCCGGTCGCGGATGCGGGCGACGTCGTCCCGGGCGGCGGTCTCCAATGCGTCGAGCACCGGGAACGGATACGCGTCGAGTGGCTTCGACGCCCGGTGGGCCGACGCCGACGTGAAGCCCAGGCGGGCGTGAAAGGTTGCCCCGAAGGACTCAGGATGCGCCTCGTGCACCAGCTTCAGCAGCCGCACGAGGTACGTCATGGTGAGGTACGGCTCCTTGCTCGCCTCGCCGTACCGAGCGATCAGACGAGTCTCGAACGCGTCCAGGAGATCGGGCTCCAGGTCGCTCAGGCGCAGGTCGGCGGCCGAGTCCGGGAGGGCAGCGGCCGTGAACTCGACGAACTCCCGGATGCGTTTGACGACGTAGCGGACGCCACTGCGGTCACGCAGCGTGCCGGGAGCAGTGAGGACTTCGGCGAGTGCGGCAGCGAGGGCCCGGGTGAGACGGGGACATGGGAGCCCAGACAGGTCGATGCTCTCGGGACTCCCGTTGAGATCCACAGTGAAGATCACGGGACCGATCGTCGGCACGGGCTCTGTTGCCGCAGAGGTCTCGACAGCGGCAGGGAAGCGGACGCGGCGCCGGCTCACTGCTCCTCCTCCGAGTCCGAGGGGATCCGCTCGAAGGCGGCGGCCTGCTCGTCCCAGTCGCCGAGCGCCGCGAGCACGATCTCCTGGGCCTCGTCCAGGACATCGAGGTACGTGTACACGGTCGCCTCATGGCGGTGACCGAGCAGGAGCTGGAGCTTGCGCAGAGGATTGCCGATGAGCAGGCGCTTCACCTCCGCGTGGGTGAACCGGCGGTCCTCACGCATGCCGAGTGCCCGGACGGTCTGGCGCAGCAGCAGGCCGAGCATGTGCACCGCGAACGTGTGCCGCAGGGTGTGCGGGTGGACATCGAAGTCGAGTCCGAAGGAGGCGCACCGCTCGTTCGCCCGCTGGAAGACCGACTGCCAGGTACTGCGCCGCAACGGCAGCCCATTCTCACCGAGCCACAGACACAGGGGGCCGACCGTGCTTCCTCGGCCGTCGACCTGGACGAGTCGTGCCCGGTCCGCCGCACCGATGCGCGAGTACGACCAGCTCGTTCCGTTCTCGATCACCAGCGCGTGTCGGTTCGCCCGGCGGACTGGCAGCCACTCCGCAGCCGCTTCGTACACGCCTCGGGCACGATGCCGCTGTACCAGCTCGTCACGCTCCATGCCGACGTAGTGGCGCAGGTCGCGGGCCACTCGGGGGCGGACGTACACCGTGCGGGCCTTGCCTCGCTTGGCCACGGCGGCCGAGACGGTGATGTCGCCGATCAGACGTCTGCCGGTCACCGGCGGCAGTTCTGTCGTCAGCACGCTCGCGGCCTCGCCCAGCCGCATGCCGGTACAGACCAGGAGATCGGCGAAGAGAGCGTTGCGTTCGCCGTTGCGCCCGCGCCACCTGACATCCGGGGAGCCGTCCGGCAACAGCCCGCGCAGCCCGATGTCCCGCCAGAGCATGAAGTCCTCGTGCGACAGGAACCGGATCGGCTGCCGGGGCACCTCGGCCTCGGCGTCGACGTTGACCCGTACGCGTTTCGGCCCCTGCGGCGACACCACGGTCTTGTCGACGTACCGGAACGGTTCGGCCGACAACAACTCCTCGTACAGCGACCACTGCACCCACTTGTCGAGTGCGGCGATGGAGCGGTTCCAGGTGGCCACCGAGATGCTGCCCGGTCCGTCGCCGTGAAGGCGTACGGCCTTGTACGCGCGCAGGTCGGCACCGTCCGTGTCCCAGATGGACTTTCCGCCGCGGGACTCGTGGAGAAAGCGGCAGTAGAGCATGACGTCGGTGCTGTAGGCCACGCGGCTGTTCTCCGATCGCACGCCCCAGTTCTCCAGGTCGCGAAGGAAGCGGTTCAGGTGGCAGTCGTAGCTGCCGTCCGGTCCGAGGATGAAGGGTCTGCCCTCGTCGACACCGGCCCGCTGAAGGACCGAGTCGCCGTCGAAGGGAAGTGAATCGATGGGCGGCGCCCCGAGCGCTGTCCGGTGCAGCAACACCGTCGTCTCGGAACTGGCATCCGTGTCCTCTGACTCCATCGCGTGCAAGCCACCCTCCCCGTGAGACAAGCTGTACGCGCACATAACGGGAGGAGTGGTGAGACAGTTACGGGTGCCGACATAAACGACCCGCTCAACCTCCTCGCCGTCGACGCGTCGGCGAACCGGCGCAAGTCCGACGGCGACGCCGCGACCTGGCTCCCGCCGAACAGGTCGTACCGCTGCACGTACGTGGCCCGGCAGGTCGCCGTGAAGAAGAAGTACGGGGTGTGGGTGACCGGCGCCGAGCGGGACGCGATGAGGAGGGTCCTCAAGGGGTGCCCGCAGCAGGAACTCCCGTAGATCGCCGACCCCTCGGGAAAATCGTTTCGGCTTCCGGAAGTGGATCTTTATCCTGCCTGCATGGACCTGAACATATCGACCCTCGCCGCACGACCCGAGCTGGAAGGGCCGATGTGGAGCATGCTCGATCTCTGGCCCGAGTTCATGATGTACGACCCGGTCGGCTGGGCGAACATCGGCCGGATCGTGCGTGAGCTGCCGGAGTACGTCCTCGTCGCCACGAACGACGAGGGCAAGGTCGTCGCCCGCGGTTTCAGCGTCCCCTTCCGGATGGACGTCGACGGCCGTCGCGAACTGCCGCCCCGGGGCTGGGACGAGGTGCTGCTCTGGGCCTTCTCGGACCTGCGAGCCGGCCGCGAGGCGGACACCGTCAGCGCGATCGAGATCACGGTCGACACGAGCGCGCTGGGCAACGGCGTCTCGCACCGGATGCTCGCGGCCATGCGGGACAACGTGAAGCGGCTCGGCTTCTCGGAGCTCGTCGCGCCGGTCCGTCCCAACGGCAAGCACCTGGAGGCCGGGTCCTCCATCCACGAGTACGCCTTCCGCACCCGCGAGTCCGACGGCCTGCCGGTCGACCCGTGGCTGCGCGTCCACGTCCGCGCGGGCGGTGTCGTCGAGGCGGTGGCCCCGGCGTCGATGACCGTCTCCGGCTCCGTCGAGCAGTGGCGCAAGTGGACGGGTCTGCCGTTCGACACGGACGGTCCGGTCGAGGTCGACAAGGCCCTCGTCCCGGTCCACTGCGAGGTCTCGCGCGGCTACGCGGTCTATGTCGAGCCCAACGTGTGGGTGCGCCACCGCGTCTGACGGGTTCCGGATCCGCGCGGAGTGTCGGTTCGTGCGGAACCGTAAGCCCGTACGGAGCCTCAGTCCGTGACGACGACGTCCTTGGCCGGCGGGGCCTTCGCCTCGACCGGCCTGTCGTACCGCGAGAACGTGATCGTCCCCGGCTCGTCGCCGCCCGTCGTCACGATCCTCAGGATGTGCGGCTCGCCCTCCGCGGCGACGTAGACGGTGTTGGTCTCGTCGGCGGCGGTGCCGCCCGGCTCCGTCAGCTTCAGTGCCTTCCGTCCGTCGACGACGGCCTCCCCGCCCTTCTGGATGCCGCTCCCGCCCTGCTCGAACGCGGCGAGGAGTCCCTTCAGGTCGCAGAGTTCCAGCATGCCCTTGGTGTCTGGGTCGTTCACGGACGACTTCGTCCAGCGGCCCCTGAGCTGCTGGAGCAGCGCCTCCTGGACCTCCGGGCTCTCGCCCTTCCCCTGCGCGCGCAGGAACGACTCGTCGAAGCGCAGGTACGCGTTCTTGTCGTCGGCCTTGATCAGCTCGGCCGTGCCCGTCGCGTCGACGGTCAGCGTGCCCACGCACTTCCCCCGAGAGTCGACGGAGAGGTACGCCTTCAGCGGCTCCCCGTCGGACGTCACGTCGACGTCCAGCGTCAGGGACTTCGCCGCCTTCGTCGCCGCGATCGCCCGGTCGAGGATCTGCGGCCCGGTCGACTCCCCGAAGGGGCCCGTGGCTTTGGGGGAGGGGCCGTCCGTGACCTCCTCGGACACCGGGACGTCCGAGAACCGGGCGCAGGCGGTGGCGGAGAGCGCGACGGCCGCGCAGAGGAGGGCGACGGCGAGCGGGCGGCGGGGCGTGGCGTGCATGGTGGCGGTGTCTCCGAGGGGATGTACGGGGGGAGTTGTACGGGGGAAGGGGGCCCCGTGGGGCCCCCGGTCCGGGTGGTGACCGCCTGGGGCGGTCGGGCGGCCTGCGTCAGCCGATCTTCAGTTCCCACTGCGAGGCGTCGTACGTGAAGCCGGGGTTGACCTCGACGGTCAGGTTCTTGGCGTCCTTCGGGGCGTCGAAGGCGACCGTGAGGGTGGCCTTCTTGCCCGGCAGGACGGCGCCCTGGAAGCCCGCGCCGACCTTCTCGTCGAAGATCTGCTCCGCCTCGACGCCGTTGGCACCGGCCCGCGCGCTCAGCTGGACACCGACGGCGTCGAAGTTCTTCTTGCCGCCGTTCTCGACGGTGACCGTGACCTGGTACGACTTGTTGCCCTTGGTGTGGCCGACCGCGTACTCACCGGCGGTGAACGGCTTCGGGTCCGAGACCGTGACCTTCAGGTCGTCGTAGACCGAGGTGTCGCCGTCCTCCAGGGCCTTGCCCTTGTCCGCCTTGCCGGCGTCGCCCGCCGGGGCCCCGGACGCCGTCGGGCTCTTCGGCGCGGACTCCTTGATGCCCTTGTCGAGCTCGTCCACCAGGTCCTTGGCGGCGGTGACCGTGATGATCAGGCCGACCGTCGCCAGGATCAGGGACACGAGGCCGAGGATCGCGCCGGTGAGCGTCACGCCCTTGTTGTTCGCCTCGCCGCGCTTCACGCGGCCCTTGCCCACGAGGCCCAGGATCAGGGCGATGAGGCCCAGGGTGCCGGCCAGCCAGAAGAGCAGCGGGATGAGGCCGGAGAGCGTACCGATGATGCCGAGGATCAGGGCCGCGGTGCCGAGGCCGTTGCGCATGGCCTGCCGCGGGGCGGCGGGCGGGACCTGGGTGTCGTACGACATGGGTGTGTCCTCCCGGACAGAGAAGCTGTCTGAAGCGATGGGGTAATCACAGCAGAGCTTGTGAACCGAGTCAACACGGTTAATGGAAAAGAAGCCCGCGCACGCTGTGAAGTGGTGTCGCGCGGCTTCCGCAGTAAGATCGATGTCACACGAGGGCGTGGACATGGACGAGGGCGATTCAGGGAGTTGAGTCAGGTGCCGGAGGAGAGCGCAGGAGACGCGGGCGCGACAGAGGTCACCGCCGCCGGGATCGCCCGGCTCGCGGGGGTGGGCCGGGCCGCCGTCAGCAACTGGCGCCGCCGTCATCCCGACTTCCCCAAGCCCGTGGGCGGCACGGAGGCCAGCCCCTCCTTCGCCCTCGCCGACGTCGAGCGATGGCTCCGCGACCAGGGCAAACTCGCCGAGATCCCGCTGCGCGAGCGCGTCTGGCAGCAGATCGCGGGCCACCCCGCCGGCGCGGTCACCGCCCTCGTCCACGCGGGCTGCGCCCTCCTTCTCGTACGGGACCGGTCGGCGGCCTGGCCGGCGCTCGCCGCGCTCCCGGACGAGCGGTTCACGGGCGTGCTCCCCGTCGCCCTGGAGGAGACGCTTACCGAGCGTCTCGGCCCCGAGCGGGCCGTCCTCACCCCCAGCGCCTCCGCGCTCACGCCCTCCGTCCCGCTCCTGCGCGGGGTCGCCGACCTCGCAGCGGAGACGGGCGGGGTCCGTCCGGCCTTCGAGTTCCTGCTCGGCCGGCACCTCGACGCCAACCCCCGGCAGTTCACGCTGACCCCGCCCGGCCCCGCCTCCCTGATGGCCGCCCTCGCGACGGGCGCCCCGACCGGCGCCAAGGACGGCACACCCGAAGGCACCTCCCAAGGCACCTCCCAAGGCACCTCCCACGCCACCCCCGACGACCCCACCGCCCCGGTCGCCGTCCCGCGCGCCGTCCCCCTCACCGTCCTCGACCCCGCCTCCGGCACCGGCGGCCTGCTCAGCGCGGTCGAGCGGCCCGGCGCGGTCTGCGGACAGGACGCCGACCACGACCTCGCCGCGCTCACCGCCCTGCGCCTGGCCCTCGCCACCGACGCCGACATCCGCGTCCGCTCCGGCGACAGCCTGCGCGCCGACGCGTTCCCGGCGCTCGCCGCCGACGTCGTCCTGTGCCACCCGCCGTTCAACGAGCGCAACTGGGGCCACGACGAACTGGCCTACGACCCGCGCTGGGAGTACGGCTTCCCGGCCCGTACGGAGTCCGAGCTCGCCTGGGTGCAGCACGCCCTGGCCCGCCTCCGCCCCGGCGGCACCGCCGTCCTCCTCATGCCCCCGGCCGCCGCCTCCCGCCGCTCCGGCCGCCGGATCCGCGCCGACCTGCTCCGCAGGGGCGCCCTCCGCGCGGTCGTCGCCCTCCCGGCCGGCGCCGCGCCCCCGTACGGCATCCCGCTCCACCTCTGGGTCCTGCGCAAGCCCGTCCCCGGCGACCGCCCCGCCGCCGAACTGCTCCTCGTCGACACCGCCTCCGAGCACGCGGGCCAGGGCAGGGACGGCCAGGGCAGGGACGGGAGGGACAGCAGGGACCGGCTCGGCTGGCCGGCCGTCCACGCGGCCGTACTGGACGCCTGGACGGCGTTCGACCGGGACGGGACCGTCGTCCCGACCCCCGGGGAGAGCCGCGCCGTCCCCGTCATCGAGCTCCTCGACGACGACGTCGACCTCGCCCCCGCCCGCCATCTGCCGCCCGCGGCCGCCGCCGAGGGAGCGATCCAACTGGCCCTGGTCCGCGAGCGTCTCGCCGAGACCCTGCACCGGACCCGTCAGCTGACACCGCCGCCCGTGACCGACCCGGCCACGGCGGGCGGCGGCACGACCGGCGGCGCCACGGCGGGCCGCCTCACGGCCACGGCCGGGACGACCACCGTCGGCGAACTCGCGCGCGCCGGGGCCCTGACCCTGCGCGCGGGCGGCACGGGTACGGCCCCCGCCGGCGCCCCCGTCGCGGTCCTCACCGACCACGACGTCCTCGCCGCCCAGCCGCCCTCCGGCTCGCTGCCCGACGGCCCGCCCGAGGAACCGGTCCTCCTCGCCGCCGGTGACGTCGTCGTCCCGGTCCTCGGCGGCGGCGCGGCCGTACGGGTCGTCGACGCCCGTGCCGAGGGCGCCGCCCTCGGCCGCAACCTCCAGCTCCTCCGCCCCGACCCGGCGGCCCTCGACCCGTGGTTCCTGGCCGGGTTCCTCCGGGCCACCGCCAACACCCGGCAGGCCAGCAGCTACGCCTCCACCGCGACCCGGCTCGACGTGCGCCGGCTCCAGCTGCCGCGCCTGCCCCTCGCCGAACAGCGGCGGTTCGGCGCGCGGTTCCGCGCCCTCGCGGAGTTCGAGGAGGCCCTGCGGCAGGCGTCCCGGCTCGGCGAACAGCTCGTCCAGGGCCTGTACGACGGCCTGGCGGACGGCACGGTCGCGCCCTGATCCGTCCGGCGACGGTTCTGTTCGACAACGGTTCCGGACAACCAGGAACCGTTGTCGGTGACGGTGTATACGCTCGTCTCCTACCCGACCCGTTCGAGCAGGAGCAGCAGCCGATGTACGGCCCCCCGCAGGTCCCGCAGGTCCCGCAGCCGTTGCCGCCCGGCCCCGCCGCAGGCGCCTCCGGCGGCCTGATCGCGCTGCGCGTCCTCTTCGTCGTGCTGCCGCTGCTCAGTTGCGGCATCCTGGCCTGGGCGCCGATGCTGCGGCTCGCGATCCTCACGCGCACGGTGCGGGACTGGGTGGCCTTCGGTATGACCTTCGTCGCGGCCACCGCGTTCTTCGTCTAC
The DNA here is from genome assembly GCF_053607625.1 of Streptomyces sp. NPDC055103. Classification (NCBI taxonomy): domain Bacteria; kingdom Bacillati; phylum Actinomycetota; class Actinomycetes; order Kitasatosporales; family Streptomycetaceae; genus Streptomyces; species Streptomyces sp. NPDC055103. The sequence continues at coordinate 45,987 of NZ_JBSGTX010000051.1, read as the reverse complement.
ATGGGCATCACGGGCGACGAGGAGCCCACCGACCTGGAGGCCTTCCTCGGAGTCGGCACGATCCTGGTCCTGGGGGCCGGTTCGGTCGCCTACTACCTGGTCGGGGAGCTCCGGCACCACGAACGCCGCCGCGCGATGCCGGTGCCGCCCCCGCACCGGCCGCTCGGATACTCGTACGGGCCGGACGGTGCCGCCGTCACGACGACGTCGAGCGGGGCCCCCGCCCCGTACATCTGCGCACCTCCGCCGCCGGTCAACCCGGTCCAGCCGGCCTCCGCGCCCCGCATCGAGCAGGTCCGCGCCGAGCTCGACGAGCTGAGCGATCTCCTGCGCAAGGACGGGCAGGACCGGCAGGCCGGACGCGAAGGCGAAGGCCGCAGATGAACGGACGTGTCATCGGCGGGCGTTACGAGCTCGCCACCGTCATCGGCCAGGGCGGCATGGGCCAGGTCTGGACGGCGTACGACGGGCGGCTCGACCGCCGGGTCGCGGTGAAGCTGCTGCACCCCGCCGGCATCGCCGGGCCCGCGACCGCCGCCGACGAGCTGCGCCGCCGCTTCGTGCGCGAGTGCCGGGTCACGGCGCAGGTCGACCACCCCGGCCTGGTGACCGTGCACGACGCGGGCAGCGACGGCGAGGACCTGTACCTCGTCATGCAGTACGTGGAGGGCGCCGACCTCGCCGACCACCTCGCCGAGAACGACCCGTACCCCTGGGAGTGGGCCGTCTGTGTCGCCGCGCAGCTGTGCGCGGTCCTCGCCGCCGTGCACGCGGTGCCGATCGTGCACCGCGACCTCAAGCCGCGGAACGTGATGGTGCGCCCCGACGGCACGGTCACCGTCCTCGACCTGGGCGTCGCCTCCGTCCTGGACACGGACACCACCCGCCTCACCCACACCGGTTCCCCCATCGGCAGCCCGGCGTACATGGCGCCCGAGCAGGCCATGGGCGGCGCCGTCGGCCCGTACACCGATCTGTACGCGCTCGGTGTGCTCCTCCACGAACTCCTCAGCGGGGACGTGCCGTTCTCCGGCTCGACCGCGCTCGGCGTGCTGCACCGGCACCTGTACGAGCCGCCGCGCCCGATCCGGCAGCTGCGCCCCGAGGTCCCCGACGCCCTCGAAGCGCTCGTGCTGCGGCTCCTCGCGAAGGACCCGCGCGACCGGCCCTCGGGCGCGCAGGAGGTGTACGAGCACCTGCTCCCGCTGCTGCCCGCGCGCGGCGCCCCGGCGGGCCCGATGGACCCGACCCGCCCGTTCCTGCGCCCGCACGCGCCCTGGCCGGACCGGAGCGCGCCGGCGCCGATGACCGCACCGCCGCAGCAGACGCCGCCGCAGCAGACGACGGACCCCCGCCTGTACGCGACGCCCGCCCCCACGCCCGCCCCCACGACCGCCCCCACATCCGCCCCCGCGCCCACTCCCGCCCCCGTGCCGACTCCCCGCCGCGATGTCGCGGCCGCCGTCGACGAGGTCAAGCGGCTGCTCGGGGAGGGCTCGTTGACGCAGGCCGTGGACATCCTCGGCGGCATCCTGCCCGCCGCCGAGGCCGAGCACGGTGAGCGTTCGCCGGTCGTCCGCATCCTGCGCAAGCAGTACGCGTCGACGCTGATGGACGACGGCCAGTACCGGCGCGCGCTGCCGGAGCTGCGCCGCCTCGCGGAGGACCGCGACGCGGAGGCGGGCCCGGCGGACCCGCAGACGCTCCAGTTCCGGTACGACGCGGCGGTGTGTCTGGAGCAGCTGGGCGAGACGGCCGCCGCGCTCGGGGAGTTCCGCGCGGTCCTGCCGTTCTACGAGCGGGGCGCCGACCCGGCCCGGGCGTTCGACATCCGGCACCGGGTGGGGCTGTTGCACCTCGCGACCGGGGAGCACGCGGCCGGGCAGGCGGAGCTCCAGCGGCTGCTCTTCGACGCGGAGCGCGCGTACGGCCCGTATCACCCGCTTCCGGTGGACTTGCGGAGGGCGTTGGAGCGCCAGCGGCAGCTGGGGCCGCGACCCTGACGTTGCGCCAGGATCACGACTCGGCATCTGATCCGGAAGTGGATCTTCACGATCCTTTTTGCCGGTTTTAGCGCATGTAACGTTCGCGTCTGATCATGTCCGCGCCCCCCAAGGAATCCTCATGACGACGCCGTCCGCGCCCCTCACCCCCGAGCAGCAGCCCGCCGCCTTCGGCGCCCCCGAGGCGCCGCAGGCTCCGTCGAAGGGGAAGCAGATCCTCAAGAAGGTCGGCGCCGTCCTCGTCGCCATCGTCGCCGTCCTCGCCTGGAAGTTCGGCGTCCCGTACCTCACGGGCGAGGCCCCGGTGCACGCCGAGGCCGGCGAGTGCGTCACGGTGACGGGTCCCGACAACGACCCGAAGGTCGACACCGTCGACTGCGCGGCCGGCAAGGCCGACACGTTCAAGGTCCTCAAGGTCATCGAGGACACCTTCGACGTGAACAAGTGCGGCACGGAGGTCTCGGCCCTCGCGCAGGAGCTCAACTCGGTCAAGTTCGTGCTCTGCCTCGAAGAGGTCGCCGCGAAGTAACGCGCGCAGGCACGTACGGGAGAAGGGCCGGAACCCCACGGGGATCCGGCCCTTCTCCCGTTTCTCCTTTGCCGGGCCCCGGGGCGCGCCCTAATGTCGGTCGGATGACGCGCTCTTCCGATGCGATTCAGCTGAACCACACCATCGTCCACTCCTACGACCGCTCCCTCTCCGCCCACTTCCTCGCGGACATCCTCGGTCTGGAGGTCGGCGCCCCCTTCGGCCCGTTCCTCCCCGTCGACCTCTCCAACGGCGTGACCCTCGACTACTACGAGGAGAAGACCGCCCCGATCCACCCGCAGCACTACGCGTTCCTCGTCCCCGACGGGAGCTTCGACGCGATGATCGAGCGGCTGGAGGCGGCCGGCGTGACGTACTACGCCGACCCCGGCCACACCGAACCGGGCAGGGTGAACGGGCTCTTCGGCGGCCGGGGTGCGTACTTCGACGACCCGGACGGCCACAACATGGAGATCATGACGGTGCCGTACGCGCGGTAGGCGTGGCAGCGGGTACGAGGAAGGGCCGGGGGGGGGGGGTGCCCGCCCCCGCCCGTCCCGTAGGGGGGGGCGCGCACGGAGTGGGTAAATAGGGGGGGGGGGGGCCGCGCCGGCCGCGGGGGGGGGGGCGCGGGGCGCGCGGGTGTGCGGGGTGCGGGTGTCC
>NZ_JBSGTX010000051.1:0-42782 GCF_053607625.1 Streptomyces sp. NPDC055103 | reverse complement strand
ACGCGAAGGTCGAGGAGGCCACGAAGGCCATCGCCCGCATGATGCGTCGGGTCGCGGGATTCCGCGACCCGGCCCTTCCGTACGTGTGGTCAGCGCATGAAGTCGAACATGAGGTCGAGGGTGGCCAGCTCGTCCTCGGCGGCGGTGTAGCCGCGGACGTTCAGGGTGAACTTGGCCTGCGGGATCTCCTTGGGGAGATGCATGGCGATGGTCAGCTCCAGGTCGCCGGGCTTGATGGGCCCGCCGGCCGGGTCGGGGCTCGCGGTCCACGTGGTGTTGAGGGTCTTGGCGCCGCGGAGTTCCTCGAAGAGGTCCAGTCGCTTGTGCATCACCTTGATGAGGCCCAGCTTGACCGTGACGTCGAAGTAGGCGCCGTCCTCGATGGCCTCCAGGGCGGTGCCCTTGATGGTCAGCGTGGTGTCGCTGTACGCCCGCGGAGGGTCAGGGGTGAGGGTGATGGTCTCGATCTGCAGCGGGTCCGTGGGAAGGCCCGCGTTCGTGTAGCTCCAAGCGGTCATGTCGCGGAGCGTATATCGCCCGTCGCTTACCGTGCGTGACGTCGGATGGGCCCGTCTGCCGGGTCCTGAGAGGGCGCGACGCGGTAGTCCGGTACATCTCCCAAGTACCTGGGCAAGTACCAACCCCACCTGTCCCAACCCCCGGCGGTCACCTGCGGGGCGGGTCACCCACACGAGGGAACTCTGCCAACTGGGCTGGATCTGAGGCGGGTTACCTGGCATATGCTCACGGCGACCCCAACTGAAAACAGTTCGGCCCCCGGCCGGGACTCGCAATCCCGATCGAGGGCCTGACCACGAGGAAGAGATCGCTTCCCGATGGATACCCAGCACTTTAGCGCTCCCGTTTCTCGCGGGGGCGTCATCCACGTCAACGTGCCCCACACGAGGGACTACGTCGTCGTCGGCAACCACCTCGCGCAGAACAACGACCTCTCGTTCATGGCGAGGGGCGTGGGCCTGTACATCCAGTCGCTGCCCGCCGGTACGGGCATCGGCATCAAGGAGCTGGCGAAGGATGCCAAGGAGGGCGAGATCAGCATCGCCGCCGCCCTCCGCGAACTGGAGGCCGTCGGCTACCTGAAGCGGATCCGCGTCCGGCTCCCCACCGGCCACATCACGACGGTGACGCACTCGTACAACAACCCCGGTGCGGTAGGGGGCTTGCACCCGAGCCCGGTCGGCACTCCGAAGCCGGACCCGGACCCGGATCCGGTCGGCACTCCGAAGCCGGACCCGGACCCGGATCCGAACGGCATTCCGAAGCCGGACCCGGACCCGGATCCGAACGGCATCCCGAAGCCGGATCCCGAAGGCCACCCGGAATCGATCCCCGCACCGGCTCCCGCACCGGCCCCCGCCCCCGCGCATGCCGAGGTGGCTGCCCAGCTCCCCAACGGCGCCGCCGCCGACCTCCTCGCGGGCCTGCGCGCCACGGACCCCCGCCTGCTGCTGTCGGTACGGGACATCCGGAGACTGGCCCCGGCCGTGGACGACTGGTTCGCCCGGGGAGCCACCCCGGAGGCCGTCGTGCGTACGCTGACGGCCGCGCTCCCGGTGCCCCTCCAGCGCCCGGCGGGCCTGCTGGCCCACCGCCTGGCGACCCTCCTGCCACCCCCCGTCCCCGCCCTGCCCCGCGCGGCGGCCCCGCACCCGATCCAGTTCTGCGTGACCTGCGACGAGACGGCCTTCCGCGCCCCGGAACCGGGCGAGTGCCCCGACTGCGCGGCGCTGGCGAGAGAGCGCGCGGCATGACCGGTACGAGCCCCACACGGAGTTGACGGACGACGGCCTTCGGTCTGATGGCACGTGTTAGCTTGACGGCCGATCGTCGATCATCCCGGGGGGGATACCGTGAACCGTCGAACCTTTCTGAAGAGCGCCGCCGCGCTCGGCATGGCGGCGCCGCTCGCCGCCGTCGCCGCCGCGACGCCCGCCCACGCGGCCGGCAACTACGACGTGCTCGTGACGGAGCAGCTGAAGAACAAGGCCATGCTGTTCCGCGCCATCGATCTCTGGACGCCGGACAACCTGGGGTGGGAGTGGCAGGCGCCCGCCCAGGCGGAGTGGGCCCGCCTCAACGACGCACGCTTCCGCGACACCGACCGCTTCGGCTGGGTGTGCATGGTCGCCGCCGGCGGCGGCAAGGTCGGCATGGTCAACTTCGGTGACGACGACGCCCTGTTGTGGTCGGCGACCCCCGGCGGGAACCCGCACGCGGCCGAGTACCTCCGCAGCCACGGTGTCGTGGTCGCGGCCTCGTCGGCCGCGTCGTCCGGCGTGGACTACCCGGGTTTCCTGACCGTGTACGCCCCCACGAACGCCGACGACCCCGCCACGCTCGGGAAGGTCCAGGAGATCTCCTTCCAGGGCGCGCACGGTCTCTGGTGGGACGGCTCGCACCTGTACGCCCTGGGCACGTGGACGCTCGCCAAGTACCGCGTCACCGGCAGCCTCCGGAACGCCCGGCTCGAACTCGTCCAGAAGCACGTGTGGGCGACCGAGTTCGGCGGCCACAGCCTCGACATGGACTTCACGAACTCGAACAGCCTCGTGCTGAACGGCGGCCAGGCCATCTGGACCGTCGACAAGCAGAACCTCGCGCTCACGAACATCCGGCCGGCCAGCTACGGGGTGAAGTCCTACTCCCGTGCCGTCGACGGCGAGTCCTTCTGGGTCCAGGCGATCGACGTGACGAACCCGGGCGAGACGGGCTGGTGGAACGAGTACGTACAGTTCTTCGACGCCGCCGGGAAGCCGACGTACCGCCGCGGCCTCGACTACTACGGGTACGAGGGCAGGTTCTACCGCTCGCGGATCTCGAGCATCAGGCTTTCCTGACTTCGCGACGGCCGCGGCGCGCGTGCGAGCATGCTCCGGTGCGTGAACTGAGTGAGCTGATCGAGGTCGAGGACCCGGCGTGGCCGGTGCTCGGCGAGGAGTTGCGGGGCGCGGCCGTGCCCGTCGCGGTGCTGGAGGCCGACGCGGAGCGCGCCGCCGCCGCGCTGGTGCAGACGCAGGTGACCGTGCGGTCGTTCCTGGGGGCGTTCGTGCTGCACAGCGGCGGGGCGTTCGTCGACGACGGCTGGCTGCGGGTGTACGGCAGTCCGGCCGCCGACAACGACCGGCGGCTGCCCTCGCTCGCGCGGGTCAACGGCTACCCGCCGGTGACGATCCCCGACTGGCGGCCCCAGGCCGGGCTGGTCGTGGCGCACGACGTGCTGGGCGGGGTGTTCGTCGTCCAGGGCGGGCCCGCCGAGCAGGTCGGCCTGCCGGGACAGCCCGGCGAGATGGTCTACTTCGCGCCGGACTCGCTGCGGTGGGACGCCCTGGGCGCCGGGTACGGGGCCTGGCTGTCGTGGATGCTCGCCGGCGGCACGGAGGAGTTCTACGAGGGGCTCCGCTGGCCCGGCTGGCGCGACGAGGTCCGCGAGCTGGACGGCGACCGGGGGCTCACCCTCTTCCCGCCGCTGTGGTCCGCCGAGGCGCACCAGGACCTGGCGGCGACGAGCCGCCGGATCGTGGCGATGGCGGAGCTGCTGGACTTCGAGCGGGAGACGAGCCTGCAGTTCGACGAGGCCGACCCCGGGTTCCTGGGGGCGGTGTGAGGGAGACGGCCGTACGGACCGAGCGGCTCGAACTGGTGCCGCTGGCCGTCGCGCACGCGGAGGAGATGGCCGGGGTCCTGGCCGATTCCGCCCTGCACGCCTTCATCGGGGGCGCGCCGCTGACCGCGCCCGAACTCCACGCCCGCTACGAGCGGTTGGCCGCCGGATCACCGGACCCGGCGGTCGTCTGGTGCAACTGGGTCGTGCGGCTGCGCGCCGAGGACCGGCTCACCGGGACCGTCCAGGCGACGGTCACCGACGGCGGGCGGGTCGCGGAGATCGCGTGGGTCGTCGGTACGGAGTGGCAGGGCCGGGGCATCGCCCGCGAGGCCGCCCGGGGGCTCGTCGGGCTGCTCGCGGCGGAGGGCGTACGGACGGTGCTCGCACACGTCCACCCGGAGCACGCGGCCTCCGCCGGCGTCGCCCGCGCGGCCGGACTGGCCCCGACGGAGGAGGAACACGACGGGGAGACCCGCTGGCGGCTGGAGCTCCCGCAGCCCTAGACGCCGGTCTGTCCGTCGATGAGTTCCCGTACGACATCGAGGTGACCGTTGTGGCGGGAGATCTCCTCGATGAGGTGGAGGATCACCCAGCGCAGGTCCACGTGGCGGCCGTCGCCGATGGGGCGTGCGGCCGTCGCGTCCAGGTCGGTGTCGGCGACCAGGCGGCGGTAGCGGGCGCTCTGTTCCTCGTACTCGGTGAGCAGTCGCGGCAGCGGGACGTCGACCGCCGTGCGCATCTCGGGGTCGGGGTCGTCCTCGGTCGCCAGCGTGAGCGGCCCCTCGGGCTCCTCGCCGAGGAACATCACGTGGATCCAGTGGTGCTCGACCCACCGCAGGTGGCTGATCAGCCCGCACATCGTCATCAACGGTGAGTGCGGGAGCGGTGCCTTGCGGGCGTCTTCCTCGGACAGGCCCTCGCACTTGGCTCGCGCCGTGTCACGGGCGTAGTCCAGGAACGTGGCCAGCTGCGTGCGTTCGTCCCACGTGGGGGGTGTATCGCTTCGTTGTGTCATCGTGGCCGAGGCTCCCACGGCTCGGAGGTGGTGTCGCGTGATTTGACGGCCGCGCGGGCACGCTGACCGGCCGTCAAGCCTGGCCCTCCCCGCCCCACACCGTCGTGATCAGCGCGTCCGCCGTGGTGGGGTCGCCCGCGAGGCGGCCCGCCTCGCGGACCTGGTCCGGGGTGACGCCTCCGGACTTCGCCAGTTCGATCGCCTCGTGGACGCCGTCCCCGTCGCCGTGGGCCAGCATGGCGAAGAACCAGCGCACCGCCCGCACCGGGTCCGGGTCGGTGCCGAATCCGTCGCGGTACCAGCAGGCGGCGGCGTTCATCGCGCCTGTGTGGCCGCGCTCGGCCGCCCAGACGTACCAGGTCAGCGCCTCCTCGTCCCGGTCCAGCTCCGACAGGCGGTCGGCGAGCAGGGCGCCCGCGATGTCGATGCCCTCCTCGGTGGCCTTCTCCAGGAGGCGCCGGGACTCGTCCGGGTCGTCGACGAGCTGGGCGAGGTTCAGGCACGCGTAGGCGTCCCCCGCGTCGGCCGCCGACCTGAACAGGGCGGCCGCGAGGCCCTGGTCCTCCTCGACGCCGATCCCTTCGAGCAGCATGTAGCCGTACGTGCGCTGCCCGGCCGGGTGGCCCGCCTCGGCCGCCGCGCGGGCGTACCGCACGGCGTCGGGCAGCGCCGACTCGTCGAAGTACTCCAGATAGATCCCGGCCAACAGCGCGGCGGCCTCCGCCGACCCCGCGTCCGCCAGCGGGACGAGACCGACGGTCACCTGCGTCGCCAGCTCGGCGCCCTCCGCGCTGCCCTCCATGGCGGCCCGCACGAACGCGTGCCCGGCCGCCACCCACTCCCCGGCCTCGGCGGCCTTACGTCCCTCGTCCAGATGCATGCGACGACCTTAAGGCCGGGGCCGGGACCTCCTGAGGGCGGCCGGGCGCCGGAGCGGCAGCACCACCAGCGCCGCCAGCCCCACCAGCGCCGCCGCCCCCGCCGCCAGGCCCGCCCGCAGGCCCGGTGGGCGGAACGCGCAGTCGACGGTTCCGGACGCCGGCACCGGGAGGGCGAGGAGGCCGCCGTACGCCGTCGTCCCGGTTCCCCCGGCGCAGTGCCAGCCCGCGATCGCGGGGGCCGCGACGACGACCGTGCCGGAGGAGGCGGGGACCGTCGCGGTGATGCCGTCCCGCGTGGGCCTGATCCGGGTGGGCGCCTCCGCGCGGAGGGAGCGCACCGCCGCACGCAGCCGCTCGTGGTCCAGGCAGCCGGTCTCGGCCCTCCCCCCGCCGGGCGGGACCTCCACCCTCGTGCCCGCCGTCCGCTGGACTCCCAGCGACGTCATGGCCGCACCGCGCTTCGGCCGGCCGCCCAGCAGGTCGGCCGTGCGCGCGCCCAGGCGGGCCAGGCCGGCGGCGTCGGGGGCCCAGAGGAAGACCTCGGTGCCGACCGGGCAGGCGCCCGCGCGCGGAGCCTCGTACACCTTGGCGCCCAGGAGGAGTTCCTGGTTGCGGAAGGGCGACGGGCCGTAGGCCGGGGGCGGGCCCGGCGGACGTACCGTCACCAGCGGGAGGTACGTCTCCGTACGGTGGACGGCGCCGTCCCGCCAGCGCGCGCCCACCCCGAAGACCGCGTCCGTCACGGGGTTGTCCAGGCTCAGCAGGTTCCGGCCCCGCGAGGTCCAGCCGCCGCCGAGCGCCGTCAGCGTCTCCGTGAGGACCGCCGGGGTGTGGCTGCTGTAGTACGCGGCGCCCTGACCGCCCAGGAGGAGCGGATCGTTCCCCGCGAAGCGGGGGAGGCCCGGATCCGTGCGGTACGCGGGCCAGCCGTCGGCCGCCGACAGAGCCGCCGCCCGCCGCTCCTCCTCCGCGCCCAGGGGCGGGTAGTCGTCCAGACGGATCAGCCGCTCCCGGTCCGCGTACGCCGTCGTCGCGGCCGCCTGGCCCAGCAGCGTGCCCGTGACCAGGAGCGCGGCCAGGATCCCGTACCGGCGCCGGCGCGGCAGGAGGAGCGCGCCCGCCACCGCCACGAGGCCCGCGCCCGCGAGCAGCAGCGCCCAGCGGGTGACGACCGGGCTCGGCAGCGCGCCCGCCGCGAGGGCCACGACCACGCCCGCGCCGCCGAGCAGCGCCCGGCGGTCCGGGAGGCCGTGGGAGACGGCCGTCCAGGCGGTGAGGACGAGGACGCCGGACAGGACGAAGGTCTGCCGGTACGGGCTGCCGTTCGGCGTGGCGAACACATGCCAGAGGAGGTGTGTCGGGCCCCATTGCATCGACAGCGCGACGGCCGCGCACAGGGCCGGCCACAGCCATCGTTCACGCGCCGGGACGTCCCGGCGGAACAGCAGCGTGCCCACGAGCAGCGGCACCGCCGTGCAGACGAAGGCCGCCGGGGTGGCGAAGCCGTACGTCGCCGGGAGCAGCCGGGCGAGCACGTCCGTACCGGCCGCCGGGGCGAACTCCCTGACCACGCCGGGGTGCGCGTGACGGGAGCCGAGGAAGACGGGGACGAGGACGGGGGCGGCGAGACCGATCCCGATGCCGGTGGTCACGGCTGCCCGGAGCAGCGTCCGGAGCGCGGTCCGGGGCGGTGTCCTGAGCGGTGTCCGGAGCGCGGTCCGGGGCGGAGTCCTGAGCGGTGTCCTGAGCGGAGTCCTGAGCGGAGTCCTGAGCGGTGTCCGTACGGGGGAGGCGTCCGTCGTCGTCGCGAGTCGGACCAGGAGCACGAGCGCCGCGCCGAGCGTCGCCATGTACGCGGTGTAGAAGTTCGCCAGCCAGCAGACCGCGACCACCAGCGGGCCCAGGAGCGGCCTGCGGCCCTCCCGTACCCACTCGCCGACCAGACAGAGCAGCGGGAAGGCGATCAGGCCGTCCAGCCACATCGGGTTGTACGTGCCCTCCGCGAGCGACCAGCCGCACAGCGCGTACGCGGCGCCGAGCACCGCCGCCCACCACCAGGCGCCCGGGCCGACGCGGCGCAGCAGGAACGTCATGGCCGCCGCCGCGACCGCCGTCTTCAGGACGGTCAGCGCGTACACCGCGTACTCGATGTCCGCGCGGGGGAGGAGGGCGACCAGCGGGGCGAAGGGGCTCGACAGATAGGTGCCGTAGTCGGGGAGGAAGCTCGTGCCCCAGCCCGCCCGCCAGTCGAGCAGCAGCCCGCCGTCCGCGTCGCCGCGCAGCAGGTCCCAGAGGTGCGCGTGGAACGGCACGAACTGGTTGGCGAGGTCGTTGACGGCCCGGTGGCGCGGCCCGAAGGGGAAGACGCGGGCGACGGCGTCCCCGGCGCAGACGGCGACCGCCGCGAGGAGCGCGGCCAGCAGGGACGAGCGCCCGCTGCCCGCGAAGGCGCGGGCGGCGGGAGCGGCCGGGGTGGCGCGGGCGGCGGGGGCCTCGGGGGTGGCGCGGGCGGTGGTCTTCGGCATGACGGGTCGAATATGCCAGCGCCCACCCGGGAAAGACCCGGCCCCTCGGGCCAGTTCACGCGATGGTCGCCTGGCCGTCATCCGTGCGGACCGGCCGGGTCACCGGGCTCCGTTGTCGTGGTCCGCGTGCTGCTCTCGATCGTGGTCCCGTGCTTCAACGAGGACGACGTCCTCACCCGCTTCCATGCCCGCGTGACCGAGGAATTCTCCCGTCTCGACGGGGAGTTCGAGCTGGTCTACGTGGACGACGGGAGCCGGGACCGGACCCTCCCGCTCCTCCAGGAGCTCGCCGCCGCCGACCCCGGCCGCGTCCGCTACGTCTCCTTCAGCCGCAACTTCGGCAAGGAGGCCGCGATGCTCGCCGGCCTCCGGCACGCCGCCGGCGACGCCGTCGTCATCATGGACGCCGACCTCCAGCACCCGCCGGAGCTCGTGCACCGCATGGTCGCCCTGCACGCCGAGGGGTACGACCAGGTCGTCGCCCGCCGCACCCGCGAGGGCGACCGGGTCACGCGCACCCTGACCGCCCGCCTCTACTACCGGGCGATCAACCGGCTCGTGGACGTCGAGCTCGTCGACGGCGTCGGTGACTTCCGGCTGCTCTCCCGGCGGACCGTCGACGCCCTCCTCGGCCTCGGCGAGTACAACCGCTTCTCCAAGGGCCTCTTCGCCTGGGTCGGCTTCCGCACCACGACCTTCTCGTACGAGAACGCCGTGCGCGAGGAGGGCCGCTCCAAGTGGACCTTCGGCAAGCTCCTGAACTACGGGCTCGACGGGCTCCTCTCCTTCAACAACAAGCCCCTGCGGGCCGCCGTCTACCTCGGCCTCCTCCTCGTCTCCCTCGCCTGCGTCTACGCCGCCTGGATCGTCGTCGACGCCCTCGCCAACGGTGTCGACACACCCGGCTACGTCACGCTCCTCGTCGCCGTCACGGCGCTCGCCGGCGTCCAGATGGTGATGGTCGGACTCATCGGCGAGTACGTCGGCCGCATCTACTACGAGGTGAAACGGCGCCCCCACTACCTGGTGCAGGAGACGGAGACGGGGCACGAGGAAGAGGAGTCGCGGGCCGACACCCGGGTGTCCGGTGACTCGTTGTGGGAAACAGTCGCTCCGAAGTAGTGGCTACGGCCCCGGCGACTCCCTACCATCGATCACCGCAAGGTCGTTCACCTGACGCACGACCAGCCCGGGAGGCTCCTGTGCACCGCCGCGATCGCCGCATTGCTCTCTCCGTCTCCGCCGCGCTCCTCGCGGCGCCGTTGCTCACCGCCTGCGGGAGCGACGCCCATCCAGGAGCGGCGGCCGTCGTCGGCGGCGAGCGGATCGAGGTGTCCACTCTCCAGGCGCAGGTCAAGGACGTGCGGGCCGCGCAGGCCGCCTCCCCGCAGGCGGCCCAGCTGCTCGGGACCAGCGGCGACCTCAACCGCCGCAAGCTCAACGGTCTGATCTTCGACCGGGTCGTGAGCAAGGTCGCCGACGACAACGGCGTCACCGCCACCCGGGCCGAGATCCAGAAGACGCGCACCGCGTTCGTCCAGCAGAGCGGCGGCGAGGACCGGCTCGCGGCCGTCCTCCTCCAGGAGCAGGGCGTGGCCCCCGACCAGATCGACGAGGTCGTCCGCCGCAACGTCCTCATGAACAAGATCGCCGCCAAGCTGGGGATCACCGAGACGCCCGAGGGCCAGAAGAAGCTGACGGACGTCTTCACCGCCGCGTCGAAGTCCCTCGACATCGACGTGAACCCGCGCTTCGGCGCCTGGGACGACGCACAGGTCCAGCTCGACGGCTCCTACGACGGGAGCCCGTGGCTGCGGCAGATCAGCCAGGACCCGGGCGCGTCCCAGGCCGGGGCCTGAGGGCTGCGTCCCGCGCCCTGGTCCCGAGGCCGGGCCTGAGGCCGGGCCTGAGGCCGGGGCCCGGGCCTGAGCCCCGCGCCCTGGTCCCGAGGCCCCTGCCCGAGGTCTGGTCCTGGGTCCGGTTCCCGTACCGGATCCAGGTAGGTTCGAGGGGTGACTTCTGAGAGCCCCGGCCGCATCGTCCTGCTGACCGCCAGCCACCGCGTGGCGCCCGGACTGCTGTCCTGGCCCGCGTGGCAGGCGCTGCACGGCGCGGACCGGGTGCTCTGCCCCGACGAGCACCACCCCCAGCTGCCCTACCTGAAGGACGCCGGGGTCGCCGTCGAGCACGTCCTGCCGACCGCGCAGGAGCTCGTCGAGGACTGCGCCGGAGGCCGGACGATCGTGCTGCTGCCCTCCGGCGAGGGCGACCGCGCCCTGACCGACGGGCTCGCCCGCCTCGCCGGCTCCGGCCGGGTCTCCATGCCCGACCTGGAGCTGCTCCCCGGCTCGTACGACCTGCCCGGCTCCCGCCTGCTCGACCTGGTGCAGGTCATGGACCGGATCCGCCGCGAGTGCCCCTGGTCCTCGCGGCAGACGCACAAGGACCTCACCAAGTACGGCCTCGAGGAGGCGTACGAACTTGCCGAGGCCATCGAGGAGGGCGACCGCGAGGAGCTCCGCGAGGAGCTCGGGGACGTCCTGCTCCAGGTCGTCTTCCATGCCCGCGTCGCCGAGGACGACCCGGAGGAGCCGTTCTCCGTGGACGACGTCGCCGCGACGATCGTCGAGAAGCTGATCCTCCGCCACCCGCACGTCTTCGGGGACGCGACCGCCGAGACGCCGGAGGAGGTCCGGGAGCAGTGGCTGCGGGTCAAGGCCGTCGAGAAGCAGCGGGAGTCCGTGACCGACGGCGTGCCGCTCGGCCAGCCGGGGCTCGCGCTCGCCGCGAAGCTCGCGAGCCGGGTGCGCACGGCGGGGCTCGACGTGCCCCTGCCGAAGGGCGAGGGCATCGGCTACGAGCTCCTCGGCCTCGCCGTACGGGCCGAGGCGGCCGGTGTGGACCCGGAGGCGGCCCTGCGCGCGGCGGCCCGGACGTACCGCGACGCGATCCGCGCGGCGGAGGGGCTGTGACGGAGGATCGGAAGGAGCTCCGGCGGGCGGGTGCCGCCAAGGAGTGGTCCGAGCCGACCTTCGTGGCCCTGTTCGCTGCGGTGGTGATGCTGGACGACAGTGCGCCATGGTGGGAGCTGGGCCTCTCCTCGCTGTTCGGGCTGTGGGCCCTCGCGGGGCTGGTACGGGCCACAGCGCGGCGCCTGCGCACCCGGGCGCGCGCCCGCGCTTGAGCCCCCCGCTCAACCCCCCTCGCGCGGCGCCCGCGCTTGAGCCCCCCGCTCAACCCCCCTCGCGCGGCGCCCGTGTCTCGGGGTGGTGCCAGAGGAGCTGGGGCGGGCCGAGGAGGCGTTCGGCCGCGGTGCTCGGGCGGGTCGTGAAGCGGCCGATCGCCGGGAGCGTGTCGTGGTGGATCCGGTCCGGGGCGGTGCCGAGGTCCGTCAGGACCTCGACGACCTCCGTCAGGAAGCCGGGCGGCCCGGCCGCGTACACCTCGTGCGAAGGCCACTGCTCGCAGGCCTGGAGCGCGTGGACGAGCCGTTCGGTCGCCTGGTCGCTTCGGCGGCCGGGGGCGGCGGTGATGTAGGTGACGTTCAGGCCGGGGAGACGTTCCTTCAGGGCCTCGACGTCGGGACGCCCGTACAGATGGTCCTTCGCGCGGGCCACGACGAACAGCCGGCCCTTAAGCTCCGGCTCCGCCTCGGCGGCCTCCTCCAGGAGGGCCTTCACCGGGGCCCAGCCCGTACCCGCGCATATATAGGAGCGGAGTCCGCCCGCGGGCCTGCGCGCGGTGAGGGCGCCGCCGGCGGCGCTGAGCCGCAGGACCTCGCCGGGACCGGTCTCGGCGACGAGCGCCGTGCTCATCGCGCCGCCGGGGATCCGGCTCACATGGAGGTCGAGCGTGCCGTCCGGGCGGGGCGCGTTCGCGACGGAGTAGGTGCGCCAGACGCGCGGGACGCGCGGCGAGCTGACGCTGACGTACTGGCCGGGGACGTAGGGGAAGGGCTGCCGGGGCCGCAGGGTCAGGACGGCCAGGCTGTCGCCGTACCGCTCGTGCCGGACGACGTCCGCGTCCCACCAGGCGGGCTCCCCGGCCCCGGTGGCCTCGTCGGCGCCCGCCTGCATCAGCTCGACCACGACCCCGTACGCCTCGGTCCAGGCCTTCTCCGCCTCGATGGACCACGCGGAGCCGGCGGCGCGCGCGAAGGCGCCGATCAGGCTCTCGCCGACGGCGGCGTACAGCGCGGGCGAGGCCAGGAACTTGCGGTGGTCGCGCCCGAGGTGCCCCAGATAGGCGGCGAGGGCGGGGTCCTCCAGGTGGGTCACCACATGCGTCAGCGCCGCGAACAGCCGGTCCCGCTGGGGAACCATGTCCTCGGGGAAGAGCGCCCGCACACCGGGGTTGTTCCAGAACAGGTGCGAGTAGAAGAAGGTGACGGCTTGCTCGGCCCGTCTCTCGACGATCGCGAACGTGCTTCTGATCAGCTGGGGATCCACTGACATGAATCTAGGGCACGCCGGACACCACTTGATCACGCAGTCTCCACATATCGGTGCTCCGAGGGCCGCCCTGTACGGTCGGGGAGTGAGTAACGACCCCGCCCCCGAGCTCTTCACCTGGGAGTTCGCCAGCGATCCGTACCCCGCCTACGCCTGGCTGCGGGAGCACGCGCCCGTGCACCGGACGAAGCTGCCCAGCGGGGTCGAGGCCTGGCTCGTGACCCGGTACGGAGACGCCCGCCAGGCCCTCGCCGACCAGCGTCTCTCCAAGAACCCGGCGCACCACGACGAGTCCCCGCACGCGAAGGGGAAGACGGGCATCCCGGGGGAGCGCAAGGCCGAGCTGATGACGCATCTGCTCAACATCGACCCGCCGGACCACACCCGGCTGCGGCGGCTCGTGTCGAAGGCCTTCACGCCGCGCCGGGTCGCGGAGTTCACGCCGCGCGTGCAGGAGCTGACCGACCGGCTCATGGACGAGTTCGTGGAGAAGGGCAGCGCCGACCTCATCCACGAGTTCGCTTTCCCGCTCCCCATCTACGCGATCTGCGACCTCCTCGGCGTGCCGCCGGAGGACCAGGACGACTTCCGGGACTGGGCCGGGATGATGATCCGGCACGGCGGCGGGCCGCGCGGCGGGGTCGCCCGGTCGGTGAAGAAGATGCGCGGCTACCTCGCGGAGCTGATCCACCGCAAGCGCGAGGAGCCCGGCGAGGACCTCATCTCGGGGCTCATCAGGGCCTCCGACCACGGTGAGCACCTCACCGAGAACGAGGCGGCCGCCATGGCCTTCATCATTCTCTTCGCCGGTTTCGAGACGACCGTGAACCTGATCGGCAACGGGGTCTACCAGTTGCTCCGCCATCCCGAGCAGCGGGAGCGGCTCCAGGCCTCGGTCGCGGCGGGGGAGACCGGGCTCCTGGAGACGGGGATCGAGGAGCTGCTGCGGTACGACGGGCCGGTCGAGATGGCCACCTGGCGGTACGCGACGGAGGCGCTGACCATCGGCGGACAGGAGATCCCGGCGGGCGACCCGGTGCTCGTGGTGCTCGCCGCCGCGAACCGGGACCCGGAGCGGTTCGCGGACGCGGACACGCTGGACCTGTCCCGGCGCGACAACCAGCACCTCGGGTACGGGCACGGCATCCACTACTGCCTGGGAGCGCCGCTCGCCCGCCTGGAGGGCCAGGCCGCGCTCGCGACGTTGCTGACTCGTCTGCCCGATCTGCGACTTGCCGCCGATCCGGCCGAACTCCGGTGGCGCGGAGGGCTCATCATGCGCGGATTGCGCACACTTCCAGTGGAATTCTCCCCTTCCGTACGGGTGCGGTGAACTGACGAGTCGTCAGGACTGTGATCTTTACGTGATCGGGGGTCCATCGACTTGTGACGAGCGTTCGAATGCCGCTACGTTTCCCGGCAGTCTCAGCCGTCACGCGAAAGGCCTCCGTATGCGCTCCGGGAACGGACGACACCGTCGACCCCGTCAGGCCCCCGCCATCGTCGTCGCCGCGGGAGTGACCGGATCCGCCCTGGCACTGCCGTTGCTCGCCGCCGGCTCCGCCTCCGCCGCCGACGCCGCGACCTGGGACCGGGTCGCCGAGTGCGAGTCCGGCGGCCAGTGGAGCGCCAACTTCGGCAACGGCATGTACGGCGGCCTCCAGTTCACCCAGGACAGCTGGGAGCGGAACGGCGGCCTCGCGTACGCGCCCAGCCCCGACCTGGCCAGCCGCGCCCAGCAGATCGCGATCGCCGACAAGGCTCTCGCCGCCGGCAGTACCGACTGGGCCACCTGCGCGCCCATCGCCGGACTGAGGAACGACGGCGCGGCCACCGGCATCGACCCCGGCCCGGCCGCGGCCACGAAGGCGCCCACGGGGCCCGTCGCGGAGTCGAACCGCACCGCGGGCGTCCCGGCCACCTCCTCGGAGGCCACCGCCGCGGCGAAGGCCGCAGAGGAGGCCGAGAAGGCGGCCGAGGCCGCGAAGGGCGCCGAGCCGTCCCGTGACGCGTCGACGGCCCCCGCCTCGCCCACCACGCCGGTCAGCCCGACCGCGCCGGTGACGGGGGCCACGCCCACCGCTCCGGGCGCCGCGGCCACCCCGGGGACTCCCGGCAAGCCCTCGGGCCCGGTCTCGCCGACCGCCCCGGGCGCACCGGCCACCCCGACCACGCCCGATGCGTCCCTTACGCCCGTATCGCCCGGAACGCCGACAGGTGACGCCACGTCGGCCGCGCCCGGCGGTGGCAAGCACCGGGGCGAGGCCGCCTCGGAGGAAACCGGCAAGGCGGACACTTCAGCCGAATCGGGCCGACACGCTTCATCGACGGACAAGCTGGCGGAAAACCCTGCCGCGACGCCGACGGCTGACGAGGTGAAGAATCCGGGCACAACGGACAGTCAGGACGCTTCGGGCGCCTACACCGTGCAGCCCGGTGACAACCTGTCCGAGATTGCGCAGGAGAACGAACTCCCCGGCGGCTGGAACGCCCTCTACGACGCCAACCGCGGGACCGTGGGTACCGATCCGGACCTCATCGTCCCTGGTCAGAGCCTCGACCTGACGGTCGGTTCGAAGGCGGCGGCGGGGTAGTTCGGGAGCGTATGTCCGGTTCTGGGCAAGTGAGACATGGGTCTCTTCGCCTCAACTGGCGTGTCCCGTCCGCGAACTTTGCTCCCGTCACCTCCCACCTGCGCAAACACCCCCCACCGGAAGGCAAGTAGGGGCGATATTTCCGCAATATGCCTCTTTGAACTTCCGGTGGGTCTGTGTCTACGGTCGTAACCGCTCGCCACCGCGGGCCCCGTCGACCGAAACGCCGAATCCTGCCGTCGGCCGATGGGAACGTCGCGTAAGCGCCGTAGGCAGGAGCGGGGGACCCAAGGTAAGTGCCGACCCCGGCCGTTGAAGCAGACGGCCGACGATCGGCTAGGGGTTAAGTCGCGTGCTAGGACACGCGGCCGGACAACTCATTGGTCCGAACCCGACAGCTCACCTCGTAGGCGTCGGTGAGGAGAATCTCCATGCTGTTTTCCGGCAAGGGCAAACACCGCCGTCCCTCCAAGGCCACCCAGGTCGTCACGCTCGTCGGCGTCACCGGTGTCGCCGTCGCCGCCCCGCTGATGACCGCGGGCACCGCCTCGGCCGCCACGTCCTCCGAGTGGGACCGCGTCGCCCAGTGCGAGTCCGGTGGCAACTGGTCCATCAACACCGGCAACGGCTACTACGGCGGCCTGCAGTTCTCGGCCTCCACCTGGGCCGCGTACGGCGGCACCGCCTACGCCTCGACCGCCAACCAGGCGTCGAAGTCCCAGCAGATCGCCATCGCCGAGAAGGTCCTCGCGGGCCAGGGCAAGGGCGCCTGGCCGTCCTGCGGCGTCGGCCTCTCCGGTGCCTCGTACGACGGCGGCTCCGCCGAGAGCGCGCCGCAGCAGAGCACCGAGCAGCCGCGGCAGCAGTCGCAGCGCTCGACCGAGCAGCCGACGACCCGCAGCGAGCAGCGCCAGGCCCCGAAGAAGGCCACGCAGCAGTCCGCCGCGCCGAAGGCCGCCACCAAGAAGACGGTCACCACCCCGACCGGCAAGGTCGTCAAGAAGGGCGACGGCGAGTACAAGGTCGTCGCCGGCGACACCCTCAGCAAGATCGCCCAGGCGCACGGCGTCAAGGGTGGCTGGGCCCAGCTCTTCGAGCTGAACAAGGACGTCGTCGACGACGCCGACCTCATCTACGTGGGCCAGCAGCTCCACCTCAAGTGAGCCCGGCGGCTCGGGTGAGTCCGGCGGCTCACCCGGCCCCTACGACCCTCCCGCGGTGACCACCCCGGTCCGGCGCGCCCTTCCCCCGTGCGCGCCGGACCGGGGTTCCGTGTGTCCGGGGTCCCCCTCCTCTTGTCCGGGGCCCCCTCCTCTTATAGGGCGACTTCCGCACCGGCGCCTCTCTCGGGCGACTTCATGGTTACTGTCCAGTAGATCTGGGGTCCTTCGTCCCGAGATGCCTGCCCTTGGGTCCTTTTTCGTCCCAGCGGGCGGGCGCACGGCTGGCCGCAGCCCCGGAGCCGGTTAGGCTCTTGTCGCAAGGCCGAGCGACCCTGCACCGGCCATGCGTCACATCCAGCGTCACATCCCAAAAAGGAGATGCTCGTGCCGTCCATCGACGTCGTCGTAGCCCGGGAAATCCTGGACTCCCGAGGCAACCCCACGGTCGAGGTCGAGGTCGGCCTCGACGACGGCAGCACCGGTCGTGCTGCTGTTCCGTCCGGCGCCTCCACCGGTGCGTTCGAGGCCATCGAGCTTCGCGACGGTGACCCGAACCGCTACCTGGGCAAGGGTGTCGAGAAGGCCGTCCTCGCCGTCATCGAGCAGATCGGCCCGGAGCTCGTCGGCTACGACGCCACCGAGCAGCGCCTGATCGACCAGGCCATGTTCGACCTCGACGCCACCGAGAACAAGGGCTCCCTCGGCGCCAACGCCATCCTGGGCGTCTCCCTCGCCGTCGCGCACGCCGCGTCCGAGGCCTCGGACCTCCCGCTCTTCCGCTACCTCGGCGGCCCGAACGCGCACCTGCTGCCCGTTCCGATGATGAACATCCTCAACGGTGGGTCGCACGCCGACTCCAACGTCGACATCCAGGAGTTCATGATCGC
Source organism: Streptomyces sp. NPDC055103 (assembly GCF_053607625.1). NCBI lineage: Bacteria > Bacillati > Actinomycetota > Actinomycetes > Kitasatosporales > Streptomycetaceae > Streptomyces > Streptomyces sp. NPDC055103. Next base: position 25,641 of record NZ_JBSGTX010000051.1, on the reverse strand, counting down.
CCCGATCGGCGCGGAGTCCTTCTCCGAGGCCCTTCGCTGGGGTGCGGAGATCTACCACACCCTCAAGGCCGTGCTGAAGCGCAAGGGCCTCTCCACCGGCCTCGGCGACGAGGGCGGCTTCGCGCCGAACCTCGAGTCGAACCGCGCCGCCCTCGACCTCATCGTCGAGGCCATCAAGGAGGCCGGCTACACCCCGGGCTCCGACGTCGCGCTCGCGCTCGACGTCGCCGCGTCCGAGTTCTACAAGGACGGCAAGTACGAGTTCGAGGGCAAGTCCCGCTCGGCCGCCGAGATGACCGAGTACTACGAGGAGCTCGTCTCCGCGTACCCGATGGTCTCCATCGAGGACCCGCTGTACGAGGACGACTGGGCGGGCTGGAAGGTCCTCACCGACAAGCTGGGCACCAAGGTCCAGATCGTCGGCGACGACCTCTTCGTCACCAACCCGGAGCGCCTCGCCCGCGGCATCGAGGAGGGCACCGCGAACGCCCTCCTGGTCAAGGTCAACCAGATCGGCTCGCTGACCGAGACCCTGGACGCCGTCGAGCTGGCCCAGCGCAACGGCTTCAAGTGCATGATGTCCCACCGCTCCGGCGAGACCGAGGACGTCACCATCGCCGACCTCGCCGTCGCCGTGAACTGCGGTCAGATCAAGACCGGCGCCCCGGCCCGCTCGGACCGCGTCGCCAAGTACAACCAGCTGCTGCGCATCGAGGAGATCCTCGACGACGCCGCGGTCTACGCCGGCCGCAGCGCCTTCCCGCGCTTCAAGGGCTGAGCGACAGAACGACCGGTCAGCTGATCAGCTGATCAAGGACGAGCTTCTCTGAAGCCGCCTCCGTACGTCCCCGTACTCGGTCCCGTACCGTGTGCGGGGACGTACGTATGAACAGGGGAGGCGACACGACATGGCCGCGAAGGACCGGGACCGGTTCTCGACCGCGACCCGGATCAGGCTGCTCGGCGAGCAGACCGCCGCCCGTGTCTACCGCTCCCAGAACCGCCGCCAGGCCCGCCGCTCCCGGCTCACCGGCCGCGCGGCCTTCCTCGCGCTGGTCGTCTGCTCCCTCGTCGTCGCCCTCGCCTACCCGATGCGGAGCTACGTCTCCCAGCAGGGCGAGATCGCCGACCAGGAACGCAGGGCGGCCGAGGCCGCCGAGCGGGTCGAGGAGCTGCGGGACGAGAAGGCCCGCCTCCAGGACCCGGCCTACGTCCGCCGCCTCGCCCGCGAGCACCTGCACTACGTGCTGCCCGGCGAGACCGGCTTCACCGTGAACGACCCCGACGCGGAGCAGCGGCCCCGCGCCGACCAGGGAGCGGCGGAACGCCCCTGGTACGACAACCTCTGGGACGGCGTCGACCACGCCGACCGCCCCTGACCCCTCCGCTCCGCGACAACGATCAAGGCAACCGAAAAAACATGGAAACGCCCCCTCCGCAGACCGACCGCACCGAGCCCACCGACGCGGACATCGCCGCCTTCGAGCTGCAGCTCGGCCGGCCGCCCCGCGGCCTGCGCGCCATCGCGCACCGCTGCCCGTGCGGCAACCCGGACGTCGTCGAGACCGCGCCGCGGCTCCCCGACGGCACGCCGTTCCCGACGACGTACTACCTGACCTGCCCCCGGGCGGCCTCCGCCATCGGCACCCTTGAGGCCAACGGGGTCATGAAGGAGATGCAGGCCCGGCTCGCCACCGACCCGGAGCTCGCCGCCGCCTACCGGGCCGCGCACGAGGACTACATCGCCCGCCGTGACGCGATCGAGGTCCTGGAGGGCTTCCCGAGCGCCGGCGGCATGCCGGACCGGGTCAAGTGCCTGCACGTCCTCGTCGGCCACTCGCTGGCCGCCGGCCCCGGGGTCAACCCGTTCGGCGACGAGGCGCTCGCGATGCTGCCGGAGTGGTGGGCGAAGGGCGCGTGCGTGACGCCGTGCGCGGACAAGACCGAGGGCAAGACCGAGGACAAGGCAGAGGGGAAGGGCGAGTGACCCGGGTCGCCGGAATCGACTGCGGTACGAACTCCATCCGCCTCCTCGTCGCCGACGTGCACCCCGATACGGGTGACCTCGTCGAGCTGGACCGGCGGATGACGATCGTCCGGCTCGGGCAGGGCGTCGACCGGACGGGCCGGCTCGCACCCGAGGCCCTGGAGCGCACCTTCGCGGCCTGCCGCGAGTACGCCGCGGTCATCAAGGAGCTGGGCGCCGAGAAGCTCCGCTTCGTCGCCACCTCCGCCTCGCGCGACGCCGAGAACCGCGACGACTTCGTGAACGGGGTCATGGACATCCTGGGCGTCGAGCCCGAGGTGATCACCGGCGACCAGGAGGCCGCGTTCTCCTTCACCGGCGCCACCGGCGAGCTGCACGGCGACGACCGGCGGCTGGTCGTGGACATCGGCGGCGGCTCCACCGAGTTCGTGGTCGGCAACAAGCACGTCGAGGCCGCCCGCTCCGTCGACATCGGCTGCGTCCGGCTGACCGAGCGGCACGTCCGCCACGACCCGCCGACCGCCGAGGAGGTCGCCGCGATCCGCGCCGACGTCCGGGCCGCGCTCGACCTGGCCGCGGAGACCGTGCCGATCGGCACGGCGGAGACCCTCGTCGGGCTCGCCGGCTCGGTCACCACCGTCGCCGCGATCGCCCTCGGGCTCACGGAGTACGACTCGGAGAAGATCCACCACTCCCGGATCTCCGCCGAGCAGGTCGCCGAGGTGACCGACCGGCTCGTCGCCTCCACGCACGACGAGCGGACCGCGATCGCCGTCATCCACCCGGGCCGGGTCGACGTGATCATCGCCGGAGCGCTCGTCCTCAGGGAGATCGTGGAGCGCGTCGGAGCGACCGAGGTCGTCGTCAGCGAGCACGACATCCTCGATGGGATCGCCCTATCCGTCGCATAGTGGGCAGCTATCGAGCGTCCTGACGAGATGGCGTCGGGAAAGTTCGTGAAGTTCTTCACAAGGAAAAGGGTCCTGATGGCGCCCGAAGGGGGTTCGAGGGGGTTCTTTGGGCCCTCCGAGGGGCGTCTCAGGGCCCTTTCGTAGGCGCGGGGGCCACTTCGCTCGTTGTTTCCATCGTGTGAACGCACCCGGTGGTTCAGCGTTAACGAGGCCTCTCCAGGCCAGTTCACGGGGGGTGAACAACGTTCGCCCCCGCACCGCGGTTCCTTTGCACTGTCATGACATGGATCACGTGGGCGGCGGAGTGTAGCAGAGGTGCGCCAGGACCTTGTGAAGGGGCGCACGAGCAACCCCCCATGGCTGGGTGGATACTCGATCCCATGAGCACCACGGAGCGTCCCAGGATCCTCGTAGTAGGCGGCGGGTACGTAGGCCTGTACGCAGCTCGGCGCATCCTCAAGAAGATGCGCTACGCGGAAGCGACCGTCACGGTCGTCGACCCGCGGTCGTACATGACCTACCAGCCCTTCCTGCCCGAAGCCGCCGCCGGCAGCATCTCGCCGAGGCACGTCGTCGTCCCGCTGCGACGCGTCCTCCCCAAGGCCGAGGTGCTCACCGGTCGGGTCACCACCATCGACCAGGACCGCAAGGTCGCCACCGTCGCGCCGCTCGTCGGCGAGGCGTACGAGCTGCCCTTCGACTACCTCGTCATCGCGATGGGCGCGGTCTCCCGCACCTTCCCGATCCCCGGCCTCGCCGAGCAGGGCATCGGCATGAAGGGCATCGAGGAGGCCATCGGCCTGCGCAACCACGTCCTCGAGCAGCTCGACAAGGCCGACTCGACCACCGACGAGGAGGTCCGCCGCAAGGCGCTGACCTTCGTCTTCGTGGGCGGCGGCTTCGCCGGCGCGGAGACCATCGGCGAGGTCGAGGACCTGGCCCGTGACGCGTCGAAGTACTACCAGAACGTCAAGCGCGAGGACATGCGCTTCGTCCTGGTCGACGCGGCCGACAAGATCCTCCCCGAGGTGGGCCCCAAGCTCGGCCAGTACGGCAAGGAGCACCTCGAGGGCCGCGGTATCGAGATCTACCTCGAGACCTCGATGGACTCCTGCGTCGACGGCCACGTCGTGCTGAAGAACGGCCTCGAGGTCGACTCCAACACGATCGTGTGGACCGCCGGCGTGAAGCCGAACCCGGCGCTCTCCCGCTTCGGTCTGCCGCTCGGCCCCCGCGGCCACGTGGACTGCAACGAGAAGCTCCAGATCAACGGCCTCGACTACGCGTGGGCCGCGGGCGACAACGCCCAGGTGCCGGACATGGTCGGCCGCAGGGCCGGCAACCCGAACGCCTGGTGCCCGCCGAACGCCCAGCACGCGCTGCGTCAGGCGAAGGTCCTCGGTGACAACGTGGTGGCCGGCATGCGCGGCTTCCCGCAGGCCGAGTACAGCCACGCCAACAAGGGTGCCGTGGCCGGCCTCGGCCTCCACAAGGGCGTCGCGATGATCGTCATGGGCAAGGTGAAGATCAAGCTCAAGGGCCGTCTCGCCTGGTACATGCACCGCGGCTACCACGGCATGGCCATGCCGACCTGGAACCGCAAGATCCGCGTCTTCGCGGACTGGACCCTCGCGATGTTCCTCAAGCGCGAGGTCGTCTCGCTCGGCGCCATCGAGACGCCGCGCGAGGAGTTCTACGAGGCCGCCAAGCCCGCCCCCGCCCCGGCCGCGCCGGCGCAGGAGAAGGCCAAGGCCTCCTAAGGCACCGCGGTACACGCAACACCCCGAAAGGGCCGTCCGCCATCCGTGGTGCGGACGGCCCTTCGCGTGTTTTGCCGACTCGTTGCGCTGCGCCGGGAAGGCAAACGCCTACCCAGGGTGTTCCCTTGGTGACGAGCATTTCTGGGGCACGAGATCACGGAGGTGTGCACCATGGCCGACGCCGCGTCGCGGCTGACGACTCTCGCCGAGGAACTCCTCGGAGGACCGCTCCCGGTCCGTCTGCGAGCCTGGGACGGCAGTGAGGCCGGGCCCGCGGGAGCCCCCGTCCTGATCGTCCGCGACCGCCGTGCCCTGCGGAGAATGATCTGGAAGCCCGGCGAACTGGGCCTGGCCCGCGCCTGGGTGGCCGGGGAGCTCGACGTCGAGGGAGACCTGTACGAGGTCCTGGACCGGATCTCGGGCCTCCTCTGGGAGCGCCCCGAGGACACCAGGAGTCGCCTGAAGGCCCTGCGCGACTCCGTACGCGACCCGAGGCTCCGCGCCGCCGCCCGCGCCCTGCTGCGGCTCGCCGGGCCCCTGCCGCCCCCGCCGCCGCCCGCCGAGGAGATGCGCGGCCGCAGCGGCCACAGCCACAGCAGGCGCCGCGACAAGCAGGCGATCAGCCACCACTACGACGTGGGCAACGACTTCTACGAGATCGTCCTCGGCCCGTCCATGGTCTACTCCTGCGCCTACTGGACGGAGGACGGGACCCTGGAGGACGCCCAGCGCGACAAGCTGGACCTCATCGCCCGCAAGCTGAACCTCCGGGAGGGCGACCGGCTCCTCGACGTGGGATGCGGCTGGGGCTCCATGGCCCTGCACGCCGCCCGCGAGTACGGCGCCCGGGTCGTCGGCGTCACCCTCTCCCGCGAGCAGGCCGCCTACGCCCGCAAGCGCGTCGCCGACGAGGGCCTCACCGACCTCGTCGAGATCCGCGTCCAGGACTACCGGGACGTCTCCGACGGCCCGTACGACGCGATCTCCTCGATCGGCATGGCCGAGCACGTCGGGGCGGTGAAGTACCGGGAGTACGCCGACACCCTCTACGGGCTCCTCAAGCCCGGCGGACGCCTTCTCAACCACCAGATCTCCCGCCGCCCCGAGCCCGACGAGGAGGCCTACGAGATCGACCCGTTCATCGACGCGTACGTCTTCCCCGACGGTGAACTCGCCCCCATGGGGCGGACGTTGTCCACCCTGGAGGAGGCCGGCTTCGAGGTCCGTGACGTCGAGGCGCTCCGCGAGCACTACGCGCTGACGCTGCGCCGCTGGGTGGCCAACCTGGAGCGGGAGTGGGACCGGGCGGTCCGGCTCACCTCGCCCGGCCGGGCGAGGATCTGGCGGCTCTACATGGCGGCGTCGGCCGTCTCCTTCGAGCGGAACCGGATCGGCGTGAACCAGTTCCTCGCGGTGAGGACGCCGCCCGTGGGGACGAGCGGGACGGCGCTGCGGCCGCGCGTCTGGAACGAGAAGTCGGACTGACGAGAGGTCGGACTGACGAGAAGTCGGACTGACGAGAAGTCGGACTGACGAGAGGTCGGGCTGGCCGACGAGAAGACGGACCGACGAGACGACGGACCGCCGTACGTACGGCGAAGGGCCGGGCTCCCGGGTGGGAGACCGGCCCTTCGCCGTATCCGCGTCTACTCGGCCTTGATGGCGGAGAGCATGTTCAGCCTCGCCGCGCTCCGGGCCGGCCACAGGGAGGCGAGGACGCCGACCAGGGCGGCCAGGACCAGGAAGAGGCCGATCCGGTCCCAGGGCAGGACCAGGGAGTAGCCCGGCAGGCTGTCGGCGAAGGTCTCGCCGAGCGCCCAGCCGAGGAACGCTCCCAGACCGATGCCGACGACCGCGCCGAACACCGAGATGACGACGGCCTCCAGACGGACCATCCGCTTCACGCGGCGCCGGTCGAGACCGATCGCCCGCAGCATGCCGATCTCCTGCTGCCGTTCGAAGACGGACATCGCGAGGGTGTTGACGACGCCGAGGACCGCGATGAGCAGGGCCATGCCCAGCAGGCCGTACATGATGTTGAGCATGATGTTGATCGGGCCGCCGAAGGAGTCACGGATCTCCTTGTGGTCCATGACGGTGATGGCCGGGTTGTCGCCCATGGCCTTCGACAGGGCCTTCTCGTGGGCGTCGGAGGCGCCGCCCTCCGTGGAGACGTAGATCTCCCGCGTGTAGGGCTGCTGCTCGTGCGCGGACAGCGTCTTCTTGTCGATGAGGACGGGCGAGACGAACTCGCTTCCCTCGTAGATCGCGCCGACCGTCAGCGTGGCCTTCTGCTTGTCCATGTACGCGACCGGGACGGCGGCGCCGACCTTCAGGCCGCGCTTCTCCGCCGTCTTCGACTCGACGGCGATCGCGCCCTTGCCGAGGGAGCCCAGCGAGCCCTCCACGACGTGGAGCTTCAGCACCTTCTCGACGGCGCCGGGGGTGACGCCGGAGGCGGAGACGAAGTCGCCCTTGATCTCCAGGGCGCCGGCCTGCTGCGGGGAGACCGCGGTGACGCCGGGGGCGTTCTCCAGGGCGGTCAGTGCCTCCGGGCCGAGACCCTGGCCGGCGCCGTCGGCCATCGTGATCATGTAGTCGGCCTTGATCTGGTCGACCGTCATCTTGTCGATGGCCGTGCCGACCGTGGCGCCGATCACCGAGAGGCCGGTGACGAGGGTGAGACCGATGGCGAGCGCGGAGGCGGTGGCGCCGGTGCGGCGCGGGTTGCGGACCGCGTTGAGGCCGGCGAGCTTGCCGGAGACGCCGAAGACGTTCACGAAGAGCGGCCGGAGTACGGCGATCACGGGCCGGGACAGCATCGGGATCAGCACGATGACACCGATGAGGGTGACGAACGCGCCGCCCGCGATGAGCATGCGGCCCTCGTCGCCGCCCTGGCCGGCGCCGAGCACGATCAGGACGACACCGAGCGCGGTGAGCGCGGCGCCGATGGAGTTCCGGACGACGAGCGACTTGGTGCTCGCGGTGGCGTGGACGCTGCTCATGGCGGCGACCGGCGGGATCTTCGCGGCGCGGCGGCCGGGCAGCCAGGCGGCGAGCATCGTGATGAGGACACCGACGGAGAAGGCGGCGACGAGCGGGGTGGCGCCGAGGACGAGATCGCCGGCCGGGACCTTCATGTCGAAGGCGCTCATGGCGGAGCGGAGACCGGCCGCGAGGCCGACGCCGAGGACGTAGCCGACGGCGGAGGCGACCAGGCCGACCAGACCGGCCTCGGCGAGGACGGAGCGGGTGATCTGCTTGCGCGAGGCACCGACCGCGCGCATCAGGGCCAGTTCCTTGGTGCGCTGGGCGACCAGCATGGTGAAGGTGTTGGAGATCAGGAAGATCCCGACGAAGAGCGCGATGCCGGCGAAGCCGAGGAGGATCTGGTTGAGCATGCCGAGGCCGGCCTCGATGTCCTTGGCCTGCTGGTCGGCGAGGGCCTCGCCGGTCTGCGCGGTGGCGGCCTTCGGTACGACCTTCAGGACCTCGTCGAGGAGCTTGTCCGCGTCGGCGCCGGGGGCGGCGGTGACGGCCAGGTCCTGGAAGTAGCCGGGCTTCAGGTAGAGCTTCTGCGCGACGGCGTTGTCGAAGACGACCAGGCTGCCGCCGGCGTTGACGGCGCCGTCGTCGGTGGAGAAGACACCGGAGAGGGTGTACTCCTTCACCGGGCCGTTGGTGGCGACGCGGACGGTGTCGCCGACCTTGTAGCCGCCCTTCGCGGCGGTGTCCTTGTCCAGGGCGACCTGGCCGGCCTCGACCGGTCCGGCGCCCGCGGTGAAGGTGTACGCGCGGTCCTCGCCGTCCTTGCCGGGGGCGAAGTTGGCGCCCTTGTTGGCCCAGCCGAGGCCGATCAGCTTGCCGTCCTTGTCGGGCACTCCGGCGAAGCCGTCGACGCGCGGGGTGACGGAGGCGACCCCGTCGAGGCCCGCGACCTCGTCGACGACCTGCTGGGAGAGGCCGGGGGTCTTCCGGGCCTCCTCGGGGTCCGGCCGCATGCTGACGGCGACGGCGACGTCGTCGTAGCTCTTCGCGGACTGGTTGCGGAAGGCCTGGGAGAGGGTGTCGGTGAAGACGAGGGTGCCGGAGACGAAGGCCACGCCGAGCATCACGGCGAGGACGGTCATCAGCAGTCTCGCCTTGTGCGCGAGGACGTTGCGCAGGGCGGTACGGAACATGGGTGTGTCCTGAAGGAGGGTGGGGCGGGACGGAGGTCGGGGCGGCGCGACGCTGCGGCGTCGTCCGCGTCAGCTCGTACGGCCCTTGGCGTCGAAGGCCTTCATGCGGTCGAGCACCCCGTCGGCCGTCGGGTGCAGCATCTCGTCGACGATCCGGCCGTCGGCGAGGAAGATCACGCGGTCCGCGTAGGAGGCGGCGACCGGGTCGTGGGTGACCATGACGACGGTCTGGCCGAGCTCGCGGACCGAGTTGCGCAGGAAGCCGAGGACCTCGGCGCCGGAGCGCGAGTCCAGGTTTCCGGTCGGCTCGTCGCCGAAGATGATCTCGGGGCGGGAGGCCAGGGCGCGGGCCACGGCCACGCGCTGCTGCTGGCCGCCGGAGAGTTCGGTCGGGCGGTGGCTGAGCCGGGCGGAGATGCCGAGCATGTCGATGACCTGCTGGACCCACTGCTTGTCGGGCTTGCGGCCCGCGATGTCCATCGGCAGCGTGATGTTCTCCAGCGCCGTCAGCGTCGGCAGCAGGTTGAAGGCCTGGAAGATGAAGCCGATCTTGTCCCGGCGGAGCTGCGTGAGCTGCTTGTCCTTGAGGGTGGAGAGTTCCGTCTCGCCGATCCGTACGGAGCCGGAGGAGAAGGAGTCCAGGCCGGCGACGCAGTGCATCAGCGTCGACTTGCCGGAGCCGGAGGGGCCCATGATCGCGGTGAACTCGCCCTGCCGGAAGTCGACGGTGACGTGGTCGAGCGCGACCACCTGGGTCTCGCCCTGTCCGTAGACCTTCGAGAGGTCCGTGGCGCGGGCGGCCACCGCGGTGGCACGGGACACGGTGGGGGTGGTGGTCACGAGGGGACTCCTGTCACTGCGGGGCTGCTGCGGGAACCCCTTCATCGTGTCGGGCGTTCCGGCCCGTGGCGTCCGTCCACGTGCCCGTTCTCGGGGCAGCCTGGAGTCGGACCGGAGCCCCGGATCGTCCTCCTGAGGTATGACGGCGACCCTGACGGGCGGCTTCGAGCCGAGGTGACAGACGTGCGACGACTTTTCGTCATTCCGGTGGGCGCGGCTTTGCGCCTGCGACCCCTGTCACAGTTCGGCGAAAACGCCCTCACCTGCACTGACGCACCCTCAGGCGTCAATAAAATAAGACAACATCGGGCCGATGTTCCGCTGAACGAGGGAAGGGGCCCGGATAGGCTCCTGTGCCAACGCGGAGCCTCGCGCAACGCCCGGATGGTGGAATACGCAGACACGGCGAGCTTAAACCTCGCTGGCCCTCGGGCCGTACCGGTTCAAGTCCGGTTCCGGGCACCACCCCGGGCCGCAGGCGAGTGCCTGGGGCCCGGCGCAGGAGGGCGGGGCGGAGCCCGTGAGCCGGCCGGGGCGGAGCCCGTGCGGCGGCCGGCTCCGGTGTCGGGGGAGGCCGAAGCCTTCCGGGAAAAGATCCTCCCCGAGCACTAGGGAGTTTCTTTTGCCTACGCATTACTCTTGACGCAAGGCCGCGCCGTGCGGTCTGCCATGGAGGAGTGAGATGAGGAGCAGTAACCCGGTCTTCTCGCGACGGGGGTTCAGCCGCGACAACGGCTACGCGGTGAACGCGCAGCAGCCGCAGGCCGGGGGCCCCGCCGTCGGAACCAACCCGTACGCCACCGGTAACCCGTACGCCGCCGAGGGTGCGACGAACCCGTACGCCACCAACCCGTACGCCCCGCAGGACGCCCAGCTGGGCGCCCCGCAGCAGGCCCGCGGCAACGTGATGACGATCGACGACGTCGTGAGCCGTACGGCCATGACGCTCGGCACGGTCGTGCTCACCGCCGTCCTGTCCTGGTTCCTGCTGCCGGTGGACTCGGCCAACCTGGGCAAGTCCTACGGCATCGCCATCGGCGCCGCGCTGGTCGCGTTCGTCCTGGCGATGGTGCAGTCCTTCAAGCGCAAGCCGTCCCCCGCGCTGATCCTGTCGTACGCGGCCTTCGAGGGCGTCTTCCTCGGCGTGATCTCGGCCGCCGTCTCGACGTACATCGCCGACGGCGTGGTCATGCAGGCGGTCCTCGGCACGATGGCGGTCTTCGCCGGTGTCCTGATCGCCTACAAGATGGGCTGGATCCGGGTCAACCGACGCTTCTACGGCTTCGTGATGGCCGCCGCCATGGGCTTCATGCTGCTCATGCTGGTCAACCTGCTCTTCGCGGTCTTCGCCGGCGGTGACGGCCTCGGCTTCCGCAGCGGTGGCCTCGGCATCGTCTTCGGTGTCATCGGCGTCATCCTGGGCGCCTGCTTCCTCGCCCTCGACTTCAAGCAGGTCGAGGACGGCGTGAACTACGGCGCGCCGCGCGAGGAGGCCTGGCTGGCCGCCTTCGGTCTCACCATGACCCTGGTGTGGATCTACCTGGAGATGCTGCGTCTGCTGTCGATCCTGCAGGGCGACGACTGACGCGTCTGAACTCGGGGGAAGGGCCCGTCCGGCTTCGTGCCGGGCGGGCCCTTTCCGCGTTCCCGGTCGGGGTGCGTTCCCTGGCCGGGGTACGTTCCCGGGTCGGGTCTACGTCGCCGCGTCGATCAGGACGCGGGCCGCGGCCTTCGCCTGGGCGGCGGGCTCGGGGGAGCCCGTGATGCCCGCGACGGCCATGGCCCCGTTGGCGAGCAGGGCGAGCTGGTCGGCGAGGGCGGGCGGGGCGCCGAGGGCGTCCGTCTGGGCGGCCAGATAGGCCCGCAGAGCCTCCTTGTGGTCGCGGGCGAGGGCGGCGACGTTCGGGGCGACGCCGCCGAGCTCCCCGAAGGTGTTGATGAACGCGCACCCGCGGAACTCCGGCTCGGCGAACCAGTCGCCGAGCCAGTCGAAGACCGCGAGCGCCCGCTCGTACGGGCCGTCGGCGACCCGGGCGCCGTGCGCCACGAGGGCGTCGCGCACGGCGGCGTCGCGGCGCCGCAGGACCGCCTCGACGAGGACGTCCTTGGAGGGGAAGAGCTGGTAGAGCCGCTTCAGCGAGACCCCGGAGGCGGTGCGGAGCGCGTCCATGCCGACCGCCTGCACCCCGCGCTCGTCGAAGAGCCGCTCGGCGGTGTCGAGCACTTTCAGTTCGGCGGTTTCCGCGTCCACCGGCCATCACCCCTTGCGTAGAGAACCATCGTTCTCGTAGCCTACAGGGCATCGGGAGAACGACCGTTCTCTCGGTTCGGAGCACGAGAACGGGGAGTCCCATGTCCGCCTTCGCCCTGCGCGCCCGCACCGTCACCGTCGACGGGATCGACGTCTTCTACCGGGAGGCCGGCGACCCGGCCCACCCCACCCTCGTGCTGCTGCACGGCTTCCCGTCCAGCTCGCACATGTACCGCGGGCTGATGGCCGAGCTGGCCGACACGTACCACCTCATCGCCCCCGACCACATCGGCTTCGGCGCCTCGGCCGCGCCGTCCGTCGAGGACTTCGCGTACAGCTTCGAGAAGCTCACCGAGGTCACGCTCGGGCTCCTCGACCAGCTGGGCGTCGAGCGGTTCGCCCTCTACATCCAGGACTACGGAGCCCCCATCGGCCTCCGGATCGCCTCCCGCCACCCGGAACGGGTCACCGCGATCGTCAGCCAGAGCGGCAACGCCTACCTGGAGGGCTTCACGCCCTTCTGGGACGTCCTCTTCGCCCACGCCACGGACCGCGAGGCGAACGAGGCCGGTGTGCGGGAGCTGCTGACCGCCGAGGCCACCCGCTGGCAGTACACCCACGGCGTGCCGGCGGACCGGCTCGACCGGATCGGCCCGGAGGCCTGGACCCTGGACCAGGCGGGCCTGGACCGGCCCGGCAACAAGGAGATCCAGCTCCAGCTCTTCTGGGACTACCAGTTCAACCTCGACGGCTACCCGGCCTTCCAGGAGTACTTCCGCACCCACCGGCCCCCGCTCCTCGCCGCCTGGGGGCGCGGCGACGAGATCTTCGGCCCCGCGGGCGCCGAGGCCTTCGCGCGGGACCTGCCGGACGCCGAGATCCACCTCCTGGACGCCGGACACTTCGCCCTGGAGACGCACGGCGAGGAGATCGCCGGCCTCGTCCGCGAATTCCTCGGCCGCCATGTGAAGTGAGGGGCGGGAAGGGGGTCCCGGGCGGCGCGTAGGGTTGCGGGGTGCGTGATACGAGTGAACTGACCGCGGCCGTCGAGCGCTTCGCCGACCGGCTGCGGGCCGCCCCGCAGAGCCGCCTCCAGCGCGGGGCGGCGGCCGAGGGGCTCGCGCTCGCCCGGGAGCTCTCGGTGCGCGCCCAGCGCGCCGAGGACCCGGAGCGGGAGCCGCTGACGATGCCGGACGCGGGGGTGTTCACCGTCGCCGATCAGCTCGTCGTCGCCGGGAACGACCTGGCGGAGATCCTGCGAACGGCCCCGGCCGATTCCCGCGAGGGGGAACTGGACGAGGCCGTGAGGCTGGTACGGGAGGCGGCGGAGCGCTCGGGGCTCTGAGACCTCCGGACGTTCCAGAGGCCGACGCCGCCTTGCTGCGGTGCTGCGGGGGTTACAGCGAGGCGATGACGCGGTCCGCCAGGATGTAGACGTTCTCCTCGTCCGTGTCGCCGTACGAGAAGGTCAGCGCGAAGGCGCCCGAGACGCCCGAGCCGCCGAGCAGCACCGGGGCGCGGCCGGAGCGCAGGGCCTCGGCGAGGCGCTCCGCGGTCTCGCGGTGGCCGGGGGTCATGCAGAGCGTCGTGCCGTCCGCGAAGACGTACACGTCCAGGGTGCCGAGCGGGCCGGGGCGGACGTCGGTCAGCACGGTGCGGGTGTCCGCGAGCTCCTCGAGGCGGGCCACCGTCCGCTCGTGGTCGGTGACGACCGGGGTCTGCACCGGCACGAAGTCCGGGTGCGAGGGGTGCCGGCGGCGGGCCGCGGCCAGCTCCGCGGAGTCCTCGGGGAACTCGTCCAGCGCGTCGGCGAGGTCGGCGCCGCCGTCGAGGCCGCCGACACCGTCGAGCGCGGCCGCCTCCGCTTCCAGGGCCTCCAGGGCCATCGCCTCCAGGCCCACGAAGTCGGCCTGGCGCGGGACGAAGAAGGTGCCGTCCTCGACCGGGCCGCCGAGCCCGCCGAGCAACGACGGGGCGTCCGCCGCGTCACGGGCCTCCTGCGCGGCCCAGAAGGCACGGGCCTCCGCGAGCTCGCGCTCGCGCTCCTCGGCCAGCGCTTCGGCGACCGCGGCCCGTATCTCCGCGGCGGGCGTGGCCCTGGCCGCGGGGACCGTGATGCCGCGGGCGGCCGCCAGCTCGCTGCGGAGGCCGGTGACCTCCTTGCGGAGACCGTGGACGGCGTGCAGGGCAGCAGCGCCCACGGCCGTGGCAGCGGCCGTGGTCAGCAGCAGGGCAAGAGACATGGCGCTCACTGACGTACTCCCGATTCCGAGTCGATCCCCCGACTTCCTACATCAGCTTGTCCTGGGGTGGTGCTCGCTGTCAGTGCATTACGTCACGAATTGGACAGGTATTTCGGCCGGGCGTTTAGTCCCATTACGGCTCTGACCTGGGAAAACGAACTCCCCCGGGACGTAGGTCACATCCTGGGGGAGATTCGGTCACGGCTCGGACGCGGTGGGGTTAGCCTCGGGGCGTCAGGACAGGCGCCCGATCGGCTCGGGCGCCCGCTCCGCTCGGCTCAGGCGCGTGATCAGCTCAGGCGCTCGATGACCATGGCCATGCCCTGGCCGCCGCCGACGCACATGGTCTCCAGGCCGAACTGCTTGTCGTGGAACTGGAGGCTGTTGATGAGCGTGCCGGTGATCCGGGCGCCCGTCATGCCGAAGGGGTGGCCGACGGCGATGGCGCCACCGTTGATGTTCACCTTGTCCAGGTCCAGGCCCAGGTCCTGGTAGGACGGGATGACCTGGGCGGCGAAGGCCTCGTTGATCTCCGCGAGGTCGATGTCGCCGATGGTCAGGCCGGCGCGCTTGAGGGCCTGCTTCGACGCCTCGACCGGGCCGAGGCCCATGATCTCGGGGGAGAGACCGGAGACGCCGGTGGAGACGATGCGGGCGAGCGGGGTCAGGCCGAGCTCGCGGGCCTTCGTGTCCGACATGATCACGAGCGCGGCGGCGCCGTCGTTCAGCGGGCAGCAGTTGGCGGCGGTGACCAGGCCGTCGGGGCGGAAGACGGGCTTGAGGCCCTGCACGCCCTCCAGGGTGACGCCGGCGCGCGGGCCGTCGTCCGCGGAGACGACGGTGCCGTCCGGCAGCGTCACCGGGGTGATCTCGCGCTCCCAGAAGCCGTTCTTGATGGCCTGCTCGGCGAGGTTCTGCGACCGTACGCCGAACTCGTCCATCTCCTGGCGGCTGATGCCCTTCCAGCGGGCCAGGTTCTCGGCGGTCTGGCCCATCGCGATGTACGCGTCGGGGACGATGCCGTCCTCGCGCGGGTCGTGCCACGAGGAGCCCTCGGAGGCGGCGACCTCGGCCGTACGGGCCTCGGCGTCGGCGAAGAAGGGGTTGTGCGTGTCGGGCAGCGAGTCCGAGTTGCCCTTCACGAAGCGGGACACCATCTCGACGCCCGCCGAGATGAAGACGTCGCCCTCGCCGGCCTTGATGGCGTGCAGCGCCATGCGGGAGGTCTGGAGCGAGGAGGAGCAGTAGCGGGTGACCGTGCAGCCCGGCAGGTGGTCCATGCCCATCTGCACGGCGACGATCCGGCCCAGGTTGTTGCCCTGCTCGCCGCCGGGCAGACCGCAGCCCAGCATCAGGTCGTCGATGTCGCGCGGGTCGAGCTCGGGCACCTTGGCCAGGGCGGCCTGGATGATGGTCGCGGTGAGATCGTCCGGCCGCAGGTCCTTGAGGGAGCCCTTGAAGGCCCGGCCGATGGGCGAGCGGGCGGTCGAGACGATCACGGCTTCGGGCATCACGGCTCCAGGAGGGTGCGGAGAGGGCGGACTGAAAGGGAAGTTACCCGTACGTACCGCACGGGTCACCGGGCCGGACGTGTGATGAGGGCCTCTTTTCTAAGCGGACGCTCAGTTGGTGGCGGTGTCAGCCGGCGAGGCGCTCCCGGCCGGTCCCTCGACCGCCCCGTCGGTCACCTCTTCACTGTGCAGCGGCAACCGCCTCCGGCGGCGGTGCTTCAGCAGGGCCCACGGCGCCCGTGCGCCCGTGACCTCCGTGCCCGCCTCCTTCGCCGCCTCGGCCGCCGCCTTCGCCACCGGCAGGATGTTCTCCCGGCGCGCGGGCTCCAGCCGATCGGTCCCGGGCCACATGCCGAGCGACGCGCACAGCGTCGGCAGCACCGCCATCGCCGCCGTCGCGTACCCCTCCGCCGACGGGTGGAAGTTGTCCACCCCGAACATCTCGCGCGGATTCGCCGCGAACTCGGGACCGAGCAGGTCGCCCAGCGACACCGTCCGCCCGCCCTGTTCCACGACCACGATCGTCTGCGCCGCCGCCAGCTGCCGCGAGGCCCGCCGGGCCAGCCAGCGCAGCGGCTGGTAGACCGGCTCGATCGTCCCCAGGTCGGGGCAGGTGCCGACCACCACCTCCGCGCCCGCCGTCCGCAGCCGCCGCACCGCCGCCGCGAGATGCCGCACCGACTCCGTCGGCGGCATCCGGTGCGTCACGTCGTTCGCCCCGATCATGATCACGCAGACGTCCGGCGGCCCCACCGGCTGGGCGAGGAGCAGCGACACCTGACGCTCCAGGTCGTCCGAGCGCGCCCCCGAGAGCGCCACGTTCCGCAGGACCACCGGCCGCTCCGCCACCGCCGCGAGCCCCGAGGCGAGCAGCGCGCCCGGCGTCTGACCCGCGCGGCGCACCCCCTGACCCGCCGCCGTGGAATCACCCAGAAGGGCCAGCCGAAGGGGTCCCTCCGTACCGAAGGGCCGGCCGTAGAGGCCGTCCGTCACCGGAGGCAGGGGCGCCGTCCCGTTCCCCACCGTCCTCTTCGCCAGCTGCATCTCGGTCAGCAGCAGCCCGACCGCCGCCACGCCCAGCAGCCCGATGCTCCCGCCGCCGTACGCCGCTCCCGCCGCGATCCGCCGCGCCACCCTCGCCCTCGACATGAGGCCGTCACCTCCTTCAAGCCGTTCAGGGTCTAACTGCCCCGTAAGCCGCTCCGACTACGCATACGCTGGCCACACCATTACGGAGACCCCGGAGATTACGGTGCAATTCCACGACTCGATGATCAGCCTCGTCGGCAACACCCCGCTGGTGAAGCTCAACAGCGTCACGGCGGGTATCCAGGCGACCGTCCTGGCCAAGGTCGAGTACTTCAACCCTGGCGGCTCGGTCAAGGACCGGATCGCCCTCCGCATGATCGAGGCCGCGGAGCAGAGCGGCGAGCTCAAGCCCGGCGGCACCATCGTCGAGCCCACGTCCGGCAACACCGGCGTCGGCCTCGCGATCGTGGCCCAGACCAAGGGCTACAAGTGCATCTTCGTCTGCCCCGACAAGGTGTCCCTCGACAAGATCAACGTGCTGCGGGCGTACGGCGCCGAGGTCGTCGTCTGCCCCACCGCCGTGGATCCCGAGCACCCGGACTCGTACTACAACGTCTCGGACCGGCTCGTCCGTGAGACGCCCGGTGCCTGGAAGCCCGACCAGTACTCCAACCCGAACAACCCGCGCTCCCACTACGAGACCACCGGTCCCGAGCTCTGGGAGCAGACGGACGGGAAGATCACCCACTTCGTCGCGGGTGTCGGCACCGGCGGCACCATCTCCGGCACCGGCAACTACCTCAAGGAGGTCAGTGGCGGCTCCGTGAAGGTCATCGGCGCCGACCCCGAGGGTTCCGTCTACTCGGGTGGATCCGGCCGGCCGTACCTGGTCGAGGGCGTCGGCGAGGACTTCTGGCCGACCGCCTACGACCAGAACGTCACGGACCGGATCGTCGCCGTGTCCGACAAGGACTCGTTCCAGATGACCCGCCGCCTCGCCAAGGAGGAGGGCCTGCTCGTCGGCGGCTCCTGCGGCATGGCCGTCGTGGCCGCCCTGGAGGTCGCCAAGGAGCTCGGGCCCGACGACGTCGTCGTCGTCCTGCTTCCGGACTCCGGCCGCGGCTACATGTCCAAGATCTTCAGCGATGAGTGGATGGCCGGCCACGGCTTCCTGGAGGACACCTCCACCGCCACCGTCGCGGACGTCCTGCGCCACAAGGAGGGCGTCATGCCCTCCCTCGTCCACATGCACCCGGACGAGACCGTCGGTCAGGCCATCGAGGTGCTGCGCGAGTACGGCGTCTCCCAGATGCCCATCGTCAAGCCCGGCGCCGGCCACCCCGACGTCATGGCCGCCGAGGTCGTCGGCTCGGTCGTCGAGCGCGAGCTCCTCGACGCGCTCTTCACCAAGCGGGCCTCCCTGGAGGACGCGCTGGAGCGCCACATGAGCGCGCCGCTGCCGCAGGTCGGCTCCGGCGAGCCCGTCGCCGACCTGATGTCCGTCCTGGGCGAGGCGTCCGACGCGGCGATCGTCCTGGTCGAGGGCAAGCCGACCGGCGTCGTCAGCCGCCAGGACCTGCTGGCCTTCCTGGCCAACGGCGGCGCGAAGTAGTCCACGGCAGCGGCGCCGCGGGGTACGTGCAGTCGTTCGTACAACTGGTACGAGGGCGACACGTACCCGCAGCACCCGCTTAACACGCGTCCGGCACATTGGTCGTTGTCGGCGTCACGGACTTCCGGAGCGGCTCCCGGGCCTCCACAGACGCCGCGGACACGGAGGCCGGCCCTGACCCGGGCCCGTGTCCCTCGCGGGGACCGCCGTCGTCCCGCCCCCCTTCACCGGGGGTGCGGCGGTCCCCGCGCTACTCTTCCCGGCCTCCCCCGTTCCCTCGCCCCACCCGGCTGCATATCCTTATGCAGAGATATTCATGGGTGAATAAGCGGAAGGGGGACGGCATGAGCGACAGCCCGGCCGGACGGCTGCAGACGCTCTTCGAGGGGCACCGGCTGACGCCGACACAGCGACGGATCGCGCACTGCATGGTGCGGCGCGCCGCCGACGTGCCCTTCCTGTCCAGCGTCGAGCTCGCCGACCTCGCCGGGGTCAGCCAGCCCTCCGTCACCCGCTTCGCCGTCGCGCTCGGCTTCGACGGCTACCCGGCGCTCCGCAGGCACCTGCGCGAGGTCGCGCCGCCGGAGCCCGGCGCCGCCGCCGAGAGGGAGGGCGAGGGGTACAACGAGTACCAGCAGGCCGTGCTCGCCGAGATCGAGAACCTCCAGCACCTCGCCGGGCTGCTCGCCGATCCGAAGCCCGTCGAGCGGGCCGGGCGGGTCCTCGCGGCCTCCCGCCCGCTGCTCGTGCTCGGCCTGCGGGCCGCCTCCTCGCAGGCGCGCGGCTTCGCCTACTTCGCGGCCAAGGTCCACCCCGACGTCCGGCTCCTCGACGAGGGCGGCTCGATGCTCAAGGACCGCGTCGACGCGGCCGTACGGGCCGGGGCCACGGCGCTGCTGTGCTTCGCCCTGCCCCGGCACCCCCGGGAGGTCGTCGAGGCCCTGGAGTACGCGCGGGCGGCCGGGCTGACGGTCGTGGCCGTCGCCGACTCGGCCTTCGCGCCCGTCGCCGCCCACAGCGACCTGCTGATCCCGGCCGCCGTAGGCACCGGGCTCGCCTTCGACACCGCCTGCGCGCCGATGATGCTCGGCCGGGTCCTCCTGGAGGCCATGGCGGACGAACTCCCGGACGCGCAGGCGCGCCTGGAGGAGTTCGACACGAAGGCGGCCGCGCGGGGCCTGTTCGTCGAGTAGCCGAGGAGGGGCCCGGTCAGGCCTGGAGCCCGGTTCAGACCTGGAGTTCGGTGGCGATCTTCTTGAGCTGGTGGCGGGCCATCGCGAGGTTCGCGCGCTCCTTGTCCAGGGCGAGGTACAGGAACAGGCCGTTCGTGCCCTGGTTCCTGAGCAGCCGGAGCAGGTGGTACTGCCGGCCGAGGGTGATCAGGATGTCCTCGATCTCGTCGCCGAGGCCGAGCATCTCCATCGCCCGGACCTTGGCCCGGACCACGTCGGTGTTGCCCGCCGCGGCCACGTTCAGGTCGAGCTCCTTGCCGCCGCCGATGGTGCCGAGCGCCATGCCGCTGGTGTAGTCGACGAGCGCCGCGCCGATGGCGCCCTCGATCGCGACGGCTTCCTTGAGGGAGGTCTCGGTGTTCGCCATGGTGTCGCACTTCCTTTTCGTGATCTTCTGCGTGTTCTTCTTGAGCTTGTTCGGACGTCGGTTCAGATCGGGTCCTTACGCTCCAGCGCCCCGTCGACGAGCTCTCCTATCCGGGTGCTGGACCTGCGGGCCTCCAGGTGGAGCCGCCCGACGTTGATCCGTGGCTCCGCGAGCAGCGTCAGGACGGCCGCGCCGCCCGCCGCGTACGTCGCCACGTAACCGTTCTCGCCGCGGACGAGGAGCTCGCGGAAGCGGCCCTGTCCCGTGCAGTCGGTCAGCCGCTGGCCGACGCCGAGCGCCGCCGCCGTCAGCGCGGCCACGCTCTCCGCCTCGCCGTCGACGGTGTCGTGCGCGAGCACGAGGCCGTCGGCGCTGGCCGCGAGGGCTCCGGTCAGCTGGGGCAGCCGGGCCCGCAGCCGTCTGAGTTCGCCGAGGACCTCTGTCTCCGCGGTCATGAGCTGTCTCCTCTCGGCGCGCAGGCGCAGGGCACGCCTCATCACAGATGTGCCTCCAGGGCGTCACGGAGCCGGCGCAGCAGGGCGATGTCGGGGTCGGCCATCGGCGGGGCCGCCAGGAGTGGCGGCGATGGCGGTACGGGGCCGGGGCCGGGCTCCGGCGGGGTCTCGACGAGCCCGGCGGCGGCGAGCCGCCGGACGTCGAGAAGCGTGTGGAAGGCGGGGCGGCCGAGGAACCGGGCGAGGTCCGCCGGGGTCCGCTCCCCGTCGGCCGCGGCGAGCAGCGCGCGCTGCCGGGCCCCGACGGTCTGTCCGGGGGCGGCGGGGCGCGGCACGACCGGGGCGCCGTCGACGGAGGCGTACGGCCAGACGGCGTCGAGGAGTTCGCGGCGGCGGACGGTCTCGCGCTCGACGGCCTCGGCGGAGACCGGCCGGACCGTGCCGAACCAGTGCCCCACCCCGTACCGGAAGCGGGTCGGCCCGCTGGTGGGGGAGAGGGCGAAGAAGGCCGCGTCGAAGACGGCGCCGAGGTGGCAGATCTCCAGCTCGCCGTCGTGCAGCCGGCCGCTGTCGACGAGGAAGCGGCCGACGGCGCGGTGGGCGCCGGCCCGGTCGACGGCCTCGTCCCAGCCCTCGCGGGGCAGGCGTCCGCCGGTGGTCAGGAGGACGTCGACGCCGGGGGCGGCGGGGCTCTCGGCGTGCACGACGCGGCCGTCGACGAGGTAGAGCGTGCCGTGGTCGCGCAGCAGCGCGCCGGTGGCCTTCTCGGCGGCGAGCCGGACCAGCATGGGGGAGACCGGGGGAGCGGGGGGCGCGGGCGGCGCGGGCGGCGCGGCGACGGGGCTCATCCGAGGACCAGCCTCTCGGCGAGGTCGCGCAGGCGCATACGGGCGAGGGCGAGGTTCCCGGTGTCGCGGTCGAGCCAGAGGTGGAGGAAGACGCTGCTGTCGAAGGACGTCTCGACGAAGCGGAGGACGTGGTAGCCGGCGCGGGTGGTGACGATCAGGTCCTCGACGGGCGGCCCGGGCGGTGGCTCCGCGGCGCCGGCCGTGTTGTCCCCGGTCGCGCTCCCGGACCTGTCCCCGGCCCTGTCCCCGGCCGTGCCCCGCGTCGTCCCGCCCGTCGTCCCCGTCGCGTCCCCCGCCGTAGCGAAGGAGTCGAACTCCGCTGCGGCGCGGGCGAGTTCGGCGGTCTCGGCGGCCGTGGTCTCGTGGTCTCCGGTGGGGGACTCGCCCGCCGTCCCGAGGGCGAGCCCGCTGGTCCAGTCGACCAGGGAGGCTCCGCGAGCGCCTGGCAGGGCCATGGCCTCCAGCAGGCACTCGTCGATTCCGGGCACGCGGATTCCCCTCCCGATACGGCGCGCGAACGAACGGCGGTGACGGTGACGTTACTGAACGTTCGTGCCCTCGGGAGGCGTTCTGGCATTTTCCATCGGAACATGCCTGAGGCTGGCGGGAATTGACCGGTCCGGTTCCCTCAGGAGCGGGACTCCACGGCGTTCGCGATCTCGGACAGGTCCTTCGCGAGCGCCCTGGCGACGGCCTTCGCGCCGAAGCGGGCGAGCAGCCGGGCGACGAATCCGGGGGTGCGGTCGTTCGCCGGGCGGGCCGAGAAGGCCATCCGCAGAGCCGTGCCGCCCGTGTCGTCGGCCGTGAGGGTGAGCTCGGAGACGTAGTGCATGCCGTGCGAGTCGGCGACCGTGACGTACCGGTCGGGCGGCTCGCACTCGGTCACGGTCATCTCTTCCGTGGCCTCCTTGCCGAGCATTCGCCGCGTCTCGCGCCAGCGCGTGCCCACGCCGAAGCCGCCCTCGGTGAGCACCTCGACCTTCTCGACGCCCGAGAGGACGCGGGGCATGTCCCGGAGGTCGGTGATCGCCTCCCAGACGCGCCCGGGGGAGGCGGCGACCCGGCGCTCGACGACGACGGAGGTGGTGTCCGTACCCGTTCCAGTCATGGACTCATCGAAGCCGGGCCGCCGCGCCCGCGCTACCCGACGAGCGCGTTCGCCTGTGCCCCGCCCGCCTCCGCGACGATCTCGTCGAGCGTCTGGGCCCTCCGCACCGTCGAGAACGTCACCGACCCGTCCTCGGCCACCGCGAAGCCGTGGATCCCCGGCCGAAGAAGGCTGTTGTACGCGTAGTGGTGGGCGAAGTAGTAGGCGCCGGTGTCCGGGACGGCCACGACGTCGCCGGGGTGCAGCAGCGGGAGCTCCCGGCCGACCGCGAGCAGGTCCCCGGCGAAGCAGGCGGGACCCGCGACGTCCTGGACGGTGACGTCCCCGGCACGCGGGCGGCCCTCGGCGTCGTACGCGAGGATCCGCAGCGGCCAGGAGTCGGGGGCGTAGACCGTACGGGTGGCGAGCTGGACGCCCGCGTGGGTGACGGCGATCGGGCGGCCGCCGGAGGTCTTCGTGTACTCCACCCGGGCGAGGACCGTGCCGTGCTTGGCGAGCAGGGAGCGGCCGAACTCGGTGACCAGGCGGTAGCGGCCGTCGAAGAGCCCCGGCGCGGTGTCGGCGAGCAGCCGGGCGTACTCGGCGTACGTCGGCGTCTCCTCGTCGGAGGCGAAGTTGACCGGCAGGCCGCCGCCGATGTCGAGGGTGTCGATCTGCTGCCGGCCCGCCTTGTGGTTGATCTCCTCGGCGAGGGCGTAGGCCTCCCCGACGCCTTCGGCCATGAGGGCGAGCGGGACGCCCTGGGAGCCGGTGTGGGTGTGCAGCCGGGTCAGCCAGGGCCGGTCCAGGTAGGCCTGGACGACGGTCTCGCGGGCGCCCTCGTCGCGGAGCGCCACGCCGAACTTGGAGGTGGCGGTCGCGGTCGAGAGCGCGTCGATGGAACCGGCTCCGACCTGCGGGTTCACCCGGATGCCGAGGGGCGAGGCGGTGGGCGCGGAGGCGACGAGCGCGTCGAGGCGGTCCAGCTCCTGGAGGTTGTCGGCGTTGACGGCGATCCCGAGCGCGAGGGCCTGGCGCAGCTCGGCCGGGGTCTTGGCGGGGGAGTCGAGCACGGTGTGACCGGGCGGGATCCCGGCGGCGCGGGCGAGGGCGAGCTCGCCGGGGCTGGCGACCTCGGCGCCGAGCCCCGCGTCGTGGAGGAGGCGCAGGACGGGGACGAGCGGGGCGGCCTTCACGGCGAAGGCGTGCAGGACGTGGGCGTCGGTGACGGCGGCGAAAGCACTGGTCAGGGCCGCGGCGGAGGCGCGGATGCCGGCGGTGTCGAGGAGCGCGACGACCGGCTCGGCGGGGGAGAGGAGTCCTTGGTCGACGGAGGCTCGGACGGCGAGATCACGACGGTAGGAGGCCATACGGTCCATCCCATCATTCCGACTCACCGGCACGGGTGAAGCCGACCCTGTTGACTACAAGTATTCATCGAGTCAAGATGTGAATATCTGATCGACATTCGAGGAGGCACCCCCATGTCAGGACCCCGCCCCGTCCGAGCAGCGCGCGGTACGGAACTGAGCGCCCTGGGATGGCAGCAGGAAGCCGCCCTCCGGATGCTCCAGAACAACCTCGACCCCGAGGTCGCCGAGCACCCCGACAAGCTCGTCGTCTACGGCGGCACCGGCAAGGCCGCCCGCGACTGGCGCTCGTACGACGCCATGGTCCGCACCCTGCGCACCCTGAAGCAGGACGAGACGATGCTCGTCCAGTCCGGCCGCCCCGTCGGCGTCATGCAGACCCACGAGTGGGCCCCGCGCGTCCTCATCGCCAACTCCAACCTGGTCGGCGACTGGGCGAACTGGGAGGAGTTCCGACGCCTGGAGCAGCTCGGCCTCACCATGTACGGCCAGATGACCGCCGGCTCCTGGATCTACATCGGCACCCAGGGCATCCTCCAGGGCACGTACGAGACCTTCGCCGCCGTCGCGGCCAAGAAGTTCGGCGGCACCCTCGCAGGCACCATCACCCTCACCGCTGGCCTCGGCGGCATGGGCGGCGCCCAGCCCCTCGCCGTGACGATGAACGACGGCGTCGCGATCTGCATCGACGTCGACCCGCGCGCCATCGAGCGCCGCATCGAGCACCGCTACCTGGACGTCAAGGCCGACAACCTCGCCCACGCCCTCCAGCTGGCCACCGAGTCCCGCGACGCGCGGCGCCCGCTCTCCATCGGCCTCCTCGGCAACGCCGCCGAGCTGCTCCCGCAGATGCTCGCCGAGGGCGCCCCGATCGACATCGTCACCGACCAGACCTCGGCCCACGACCCGCTCGCCTACCTCCCGGTCGGCGTCGCCTTCGACGACATGGCCGACGCCGCCGCCAAGGACCCGGCCGGGTTCACGGTGAGGGCCCGCGAGTCGATGGCCAAGCACGTCGAGGCCATGGTCGGCTTCATGGACGCCGGCGCCGAGGTCTTCGACTACGGCAACTCGATCCGCGGCGAGGCGCAGCTCGCCGGCTACGACCGCGCCTTCGCCTTCCCCGGCTTCGTCCCCGCCTACATCCGCCCCCTCTTCTGCGAGGGCAAGGGCCCCTTCCGCTGGGCGGCGCTCTCGGGCGAGGCGTCCGACATCCACAAGACGGACAAGGCGCTCCTGGAGCTCTTCCCGGAGAACGAGTCCCTCCACCGCTGGATCAAGATGGCCGGCGAGCGCGTCCACTTCCAGGGCCTCCCGGCGCGCATCTGCTGGCTCGGCCAAGGCGAGCGCGACAAGGCCGGCGACATGTTCAACGACATGGTCGGCAACGGCACCCTCGCCGCCCCGCTCGCGATCGGCCGCGACCACCTCGACTGCGGCTCGGTGGCCTCCCCGTACCGCGAGACCGAGGCCATGCTCGACGGCTCCGACGCCATCGCCGACTGGCCGCTCCTCAACGCCATGGTCAACGTCGCCTCCGGCGCCTCCTGGGTCTCCATCCACCACGGCGGCGGCGTCGGCATGGGCCGCTCCCTCCACGCGGGCCAGGTCACCGTCGCCGACGGCACCCCGCTGGCCGGCGAGAAGATCCGCCGCGTGCTCACCAACGACCCGGGCATGGGCGTCATCCGCCACGTCGACGCGGGCTACGACATCGCCGAGCGGGTCGCGGAGGAGAAGGGCGTCCGCGTCCCGATGCGCGAGGGCGACACCGAGGGCGACACCGAGTCCGAGGCCTCCGCGTGAGCGCGAGCTTCCATGCCATGTGGCAGTCGCGGGGGGCCCACCGGCGCCCCCGCCCCGCGGGGGGGGCGGGGCAGGTCCCCCGGCACGGGCGCGCGGGCCCCCGCCCCGGCCGGGGGGCCCGGGGGGCCGGGCGCCGCGGGGGGGCGGC
>NZ_JBSGTX010000050.1:0-66851 GCF_053607625.1 Streptomyces sp. NPDC055103 | reverse complement strand
TTTAAACCCATAACACGTAAACCCCGATCGGTGTGTGTCTCGGGGGCTCGGTTTTGTTTATACGCCCCCGGTTGGATTCGGGTCAACCACCGGGCCCCGCCCCGCCGCCCTCCCCGGGGGGGCGCGGCCTTCACCTGCTCGGATCAGTGGACCGGCGTCGAGGCGGAGGCCCGGGGGCCACCGCCCATGGTGACCCGCAGCCGGTCCGGCGTCAGCCGGCCGTCGGCCTGCTTCAGGGTCACGTCGATCCAGCCCTGGTGGCCGTCGGGCAGCGTGACGTAATAGACGTCCCGCCCCGTCCGCTCCGGAGCCAGTCGCCTGACGAGTCGCCAGGACAGCTGCTGCCCCTGGTACTTCACTGATGTCACCGACGTTCCCCGCTCAGCGGTGAACACCACGTACGACTCCGCGAAGCCCATGCCGGGGCCGAAGAGCGCCGCGAGGTCCGAGCCCTTCCGCTCCGGCGTCACTCGCCCCGCGCCGCACGCGATCTCCTGCGCCGCGCCCGAGGAGGTCTGCCCGAAGCAGACCTTGCCGTTCGTCGTCTCCCACAGGTAGGAGACGGCCTTCCCGGACTGCCGGGCAAGGCTGAGCCCCTTGTCCGTGGGGGCCGCGCCGGACCGTCGAGCCTGGTCGGCGACCGCCGCCTCCAGCTGGGCCGGGTCGGGCTGCCGCCCGCCCGGAGTCGTACGGGACGCCGGGGAGACGGAGCCGCCCGGGGTGCCGGCCGGTGCGTGCCCGGCCGGCTGCGGTCCACATCCGGCTGCCAGGAGCAACGCCGAGGTGACCATCAGCAGGAGACGCGTGGCACGGCCGCGGCGCGAGGTCATCGGCCGCACGTTCCCACCTGGGTGCACATGACCACGTCCAGCCTCACCAAGTTGGGCGGAGCGTCCTTGAACTTGTTGCCCTGCCAGGTGTGGATGTCGAACGTACCCCAGCTCTTGGTCGTCGTCTTGCCTTCCGCGTCCTGGTAGACGGTGTCGAACCGGGTGACATAGCCGGAAGGCACGTAACCGAACAGCTCTCCCTTCTTGAGCGTCATCGTGCTGGCCTCGGCGGCGGTCGACGTGTTGGTCTTGGTGTCGGAATTGGTCCAGGTGTAGTCGCCGTTGAGCCCGAACGTCGTCTCGACCGAGCCTTCGGCGACCAGCGGGATGCTCGCCTTTCCACCCGCCTTCACCGATGCCGCCCAGCCGAACTTGTCGGCGAACTGCTCCATCGCCGCGTACATGGCGGCATAGGTGTAGGTGAACGCCAGCGTCTGGTCCTCGGTGACCTCGCGGACGTTGGCTCCGGTCGAGAAGTCGGTCCACGGCCCCTGGTACGTCACGACAGTGGATACGGCCCTGGTGCCGGCCGGACCGTTGGGCACCGCGACGCCCTTGGGCAGCTGGGGCGGCAGCTGCTGGCAGCCGTCGCAGTAGTGCTTCCCGGACGAGCCGGACCCGCCGCCACCGCCACCGCCTCCACCGCCACCGCCACCGCCACCGCCACCGGAGGTGGTGGTGGTTTTCGGGGTGTAGCCGACGGACTCCTGGATCTCCTTGGAACAGTTGGCCAGGTCGTACAGGCACGAGTTCGGCGGGGAGCCGATCTCGGTGCCGGCCGGGTCGGTCAGGGTCAGCGGGTTGTTGTTGCTGTACGTGTAGGCGTTGTGCTGCCGCGGGTCCTCGGTCACGAACAGCGGGTCGACCGAGATGAAGCGGCCGGTCGACGGGTCGTACTCACGGGCGCCGAGGTGCACCAGGCCGGTCGCGGCGTCGTTCGTGCCGCCGACGAAGCCCTTGTCTCCCGCCCAACCGGTGGGCAGGGCGCCACGCGCGCCGCCGAAGATCGCGGTCTTTCGGCGAGTGACGGTCTGCGCCGCGTCGGCCGTGATCTGGGTGGTGCCGGTGCCGTGGTGGTCGCCCAGGACGAATGTCAGCTTTCCGGCCGTCCGCACGGCGATCGTCTGCGTGCCGGACATGTAGTACCGGGTCCCGCTCAGCACCCCGCTCGCGCTCCGGCGCAGCTCGTTGCCTCCCGGGAGGTACAGGGTCGTGCCCGTGGCGTCCTCGGCGAGAAGCCGCTGGCCCTCGGTGTCGTAGAGGTAGGCGACCTTCTCGGCCGCGCCCTCGGTGACCGACGCCAGGTGCCCCTCGTCGTCCCAGCTCAGCGTCTGCTCGGCGGCCGCCCCGATCTTGCGGGTCCGGGTGTTGCCGGCCGCGTCGTAGGAGAAGGTCTCGTCGTGCGCGTCGGCGCCGGTCTGGGTGACCTTGGGCAGGTCGTGCCTGCCGGTGGTCGGCGCCGCGTACGTACGGGTGGCGGCCGTCGGATTCGAGGCGGTCGTGTGCCGGGTCTCGGTCTTCCGGTTGCCCATCACGTCGTACGTGTACGACGTCCAGTAGGCGTCCTGCCCGCCGACGACCGACGTCGAAGGCGTGGTGGCGCACTGCTGGCCGGTGTTGCTCCATGCCTCGGTGATCCGGCCCAGCGGGTCGAGGTCGACGCACTGGGTGTCGGTGGTGCGGGCGGCGTCCTGGCCGTAGGCGGTGGCGACGGAGACGACGTTGCCCGACGGGTCGTAGCCGTAACTGGTGTCCTCGACGCGCTGCGGGGCCGCCTCCCGGTCGGTGTAGGTGCGGCTGAGAGCGCCGGAGTGCTCGTCGTACTCGTTCGACACCCATACGTGCTGGGCGAACTCGCCCAGTTCCATACGGGTGTTGCGGCCGTAGTGGTCGTAGGTCATGGCGGAGACGAGCGGGTCGACGCCCGCGCCGACGGTGTTCAGCAGGCTGCTGCCCGCCACATAGGTGTTGGCGACCTTCTCGGCCGGCAGGTCACCGATGGCGGGGTGCTGGGTCCACATGACGTCGCCGGTGTTGGCGTTGTACGAGGTCGTCCACTTGTAGACGCCGGCCGGCGCGCCCTCGCCCTCCGGGACCGTCAGCTGGGTGACGACCGGCTTGTAGAGGCTGTTGTACGTGGTGATCGCGGACTCGTACGCCTTGCCGCCGACCCAGCGGGTCGACTTCGACAACTGCCCCTTGGCCACGGTGTCGTACTCCCACGACGTGAGCCTGGTGGCGCCCTTGATCAGTGCGGTCTTGCGTCCCAGCTCGTCGTAGTCGGTGTGCAGGGTGATCCCGCGTCCGACGTGGGTGACGTCCGTGGCGCGGTCGCCCTGGTCGTACGTCGTCTTCGTGGTGCCCTTGTCCGGGTCGTCGACCTGGATCCGGCGGCCGCGGACGTCGTAGGTGTACGTCCAGGTCGCGTCCGAGGGGTCCGTGATGGATGCCATCCGGCCCCGCTTGTCGAAGCTGTACCGGGTGGACTGGTGGGCGGTTCGGGCCACGTCCGTGTACTGCCGCGACTCGATCGTGCGTCCCAGTGCGTCCACGACCGTCGTCGACGCCGTTCCGCCCTGCGGCGGGACGACAGTGGTGGTGTCACCCGTGTACAGGGTGACGGTCCGCCGGGTCTCGTCGCCGAACCGCTTGGAGATCTGCGCCGTGACGCGCCCGGCCCCGTCGTACTCGGTGTCGGTGGACGCCGGGTACTTCAACTCCTGACCGGTGGCCAGGACCGGCTCGGCCGCTCCGGTCGCGAAGAAGACGCCGGAGGTGCGCCATGCCTGGCCGCGGGTGTCGTAGAAGGTCTCCGTGATGAGCCGGCCTGCCCGGTCGGGCGAGTTCGTCTGTGTCTGCCGGGCCCGCAGCAGACCGTCGTAGAACGTGTACTCCGTCTGGTAGGTCGAGTCGTGGGCCAGGGTCCTGGCGGTGATGACAGCCGGAGCGTCGTTACGGAGCTGGTACTCGAAGACCCTGTTGGGGGAATTGGGGTAGGTCGTGGCGGAACGGGTCGGCAGCCACACCTTGGTGACCCGGCCCAGCGCGTCGTAGGCGGTGGTCGTCACCTTGCCGTTGGCATCGGTCACCTGGGTGGGCTGGCCGCGCAGCGGGTCCATCCGCGTGGTGGCCGTGTGGTTGCGCGCGTTGGTGACCACGACGGTGGTGGGCGCCTCGCCCGTGGCCGGTGTGTACGCCGTCCTGGTGATCTTGCCGTAGGCGTCCGCGGCGGTCAGGCCGCGGCCGTAGACGTCGAAGTCGGCGGCCGGGGTGCCGGCCGTGACGTCGTAGCCGTTACCCGCGCCGTTGATCCGCTCGGACCGGGTGACATCGCCCTTCGTCGGCGCCGCTCCGAGAGCACCGCCGTCGTAGTACGTCCTCACGTCGTCGATCACGTCGCCCGGCCGGGCGACAGTGGCATCGCAGGTGACGGCGACCGTCTCGACCTGGCTGACCTTGTCGAGGATTCTGCCGGCGCCCGTACGGGCGTAGCTGGTCGTCGTGCAGCTCTCGTCGCCGGTCTTGGCGGTGTCACCTGTCGTGGACTCGGTGGCGACCATGCCGTAGCCGTCGAAGGTACGGTCGACCTCGGTGGTGCGCGTGCCGCCGTTGACGGTCGTGCGGGTCGACTCCTTCTTCACACCGGTCTGGTAGGAGACCAGGTCCGGGAGGCCGGAACGGGTACGCGTGGCGATCGCCGTGGAGCGCCACGGGGTGTACGAGGTCGCCGTCACCAGCTTGCTCGTGTCGTCGCCGTCGTACGTGATCTTCTCGCGCTGCATGCCCGCGAACGCGTCGCGGTCGGTGACCGCCACACCCGCCGAGTCCTTGACGTCCTGTCCGTCCCGGCCGCGGAAGTACCGGTTCTCCGTAAGGGTCTTCGGATCGGAGGCGGCGCCGATGCGGGTCTGGACCCGCTCGTAACCGCGGGCGACGGAGTAGGTCCGGTCCTCGGCCTTGGTGAACTCGTCCGCGCTCTTCACCCAGGCGGCTCCACCCAGGTAGGAGTAGGACGTGACCTTGTCCGGGGACTCGACGAGGTTGTCGCCCTCGACGACCTGGGTGACCACATAGGTGTTGAACCAGTCGAGCTTGGCGTCGTACCCCTCGTACGCCCACTTCACCGGGTAGCAGCGGGTGGTGTTCGTGGCGTCGGCCGCCGGCAGGGTCGTCGTGGTGCACTCCGGCTCGGAGTAATTGACCCCGATGGTTCCGCCGGTCTCGGTGGTGATCTGGTACATCCGCAGGCGGATGAAGGGGGCGAGGCCGTCGCCGGTCTTGTCGACGCGGTTGGCCCTCTGCTCACCGGCGAACGTCACGGGCGGGAGGAGGATGCTGCCGCCCGCCTTTCCGGTGCGCTGGATGGACGCGAGCCACATGGGCGTCGAGACGCCGTCGCCGGAGGCGGGGAAGCCCTGCGTCAGGCTCCAGCTGTCAACGTCCTTGTACGCCCCACCGGTCAGCGCCTTGGTGGTGATGGAGGCGAGCCGCTTGCGGGACCAGAACGTCGGGGAGAACTGGTCCTTGCACTCGGTCGAGCCGTCCTTGCAGTACTGGTCGAACGGGACGTCCGGCCAGTTCTTGGCGTTGGTCTCGTCGAAGGTGCCGCAGTTCGTCAGGCAGCGCTCGTCCACCGCGAAGTGGACCTGCGCCATCGCCTTGCCGGAGTAGACGGCGTCCGAGCGAAGGCCGTAGTCGATCCGCTCCAGGTAGCCGCCCCGGATGTACGGAGTGACCGTGGCCTTGCCGGTGGTGTCCGAGACGTTGCGTCCGTAGTTGTTCGTCTCGGTCTTCCAGTAGTACGCCATGGCGTTGTCGTGCGGGTCGACCACGTAGTCGAGCTGCCAGCGCCACGCCTGCTGGCACCAGCCGCTCGCGAAGCTAGCGTTGTAGCAGGGCTCGCCCGACTGGTTGCCGAACACCGGCACGGTCCATGTCGAGTTGGTCGAGGCGTCACCGGCCGCGGCGCCCGGGAGCCGGTTCAGGCCGAAGAAGTACTGCGTGCCGTCGGCCGTGGTGACCTTCCAGTGCTCGCCCTTGCCGTCGACACCGTCCGTACCGCCGTCGCCGTTGGTGGCACCGGTCAGCTTCTCGACCGTCGTCCCGTTGTCGGCGGCCTCGTGCCAGCCCTTGCCGGCCTGGTAGACGAGTTCGGTGGACTTGCCGCCCAGTGACAGGGTCGCGTTGTCGTTGAACCAGCACATGTCACCGACGCGCGTGGTGTTGGTACCGCCGGTCTTGTCGTCGTTGCAGGACTTGTACCTGCGCTCGATGAAGCCGGGTTCGTACGACCAGCCGTCACCGATCCACGACGGCTGGTTGTTGGAGGCCGCCGTACGGCCGTCCACCGCCTGCGAGTTGTAGTCCAGGGAGATCTTCGGCTGGAGCCCGGCCGGTACGGCGGGCACGTTGATCGGATGGGACCAGGCGAAGCTTCCCATCGACTCGCCGGCGCTCCAGGAACCGGCCGGCTGAAGGGAGGTCGCCTTGTAGTCCCCGCTGGCCCCGGCCGCCTCGGCCGCCGCGGCCAGAACGGTCGTGGCGCCGACGCCGACCGGCGCGCTCAGCAGGCCGGTCCGGGTGTCGTTGGTGGTCGGCAGCGGCTTCTGGATTCGGCACGCGGCCTTGTCAGGCGTGGTCAGCGCGCAGTCCGGCAACTGCACCAGCCGCAGTCGCCCCGCCCAGTCGCCTCCGTACGCGCCTCGGAAGGAGGAGTAGTCCACCTGGACGCGGGTCCGCACGGTCCCCGATGCGCCGTCGGTGCGGCCCACGGACAGCAGCAGCCCGTCGACTCCGGCCCTGCGGGCCGCGTTCCGTTCGGAGACCTTGACCTTGACTCCGGGGGCGGCGGCCGACTGTCCCTCATCGGTCAGAGCAACGGCAACGGGCAGACTTCCGGCCCGTACCGGCGTCGACGCGGCCCCTCGACGTGCGGCATGCGCGCCGCTCGCGGGGGTCAGTCGCACGTCGGCTGTTCCCGCGTCGGGCCAGATGACCTCGGGGCCGCCCTTCCACGCGTGGGCAGCCGCGGCATCGGGTCTCTTGGCGCCTCCGGCAGGGACGTTCTTCACCGGGACCGGTTCAGGCTGGTGCAATCCAGGAAGCGGAATTCTTTCGTCCGCATTAGCCGTCGCGGCCCCCGACATGGGCAAAAGGCCCACAGTGATGGCGGCTGCCAGTACGGCCGCCGAGCCGCGTATTCGTGGAACTCTCACAGTCACCTCACGCACAAAGCGGAAAATGTCGCCGAACGCTATCAGCGCACCCCGCAATGCGGCGGTTCACTTGAGCAAGATATGAGATCCGCACGGAAAACCGGGAAATCCCGCCCGATCGATTGACGATCGGGCGATTTGCCCACCCTGCTTGACGGCGCCGGCGCCGTCACTCCGCCCAAGCCGCCTCCCTCACTGGTCAACCCCCTGACGACCGGATCCGATGTTGCGAAAGCAATAGCGGAGGAAACCCTTCCGGTCGAAAGGCGGCCCAGAACGCGGTGATAGCGCTTGCGGCTGCAAGCGGGATTCCTCTACTCGCCATGTGTCGCCACGTGACAAGGCTGCCGAGCAGAACGAGAGCCACTCGCGACCCGTTCGAAGCCGCAGGATTTGAGGTGGACTTGAGACTTCTCTCCGAATCGGCATTCGGCAAACGATTAATGAGGGGGTTACGGTCCGGCTCGCTCGACGATCGACTATTCTGCGCTGGCGCGGGAGGCGCAGCCAGGGGGCACGCCTCCGGGCTGCCTTCTTACACGCCGCGCCATCCCACCATCACTGCGGCTTCAGAGAAGAGATCCCTTTGTCGAGTACGCGTAGCAGGAGTCGCTGGAGACGCGCGCTGCACCGGGCCACAGCGGTCGCACTTGTGGGCTCGGTCGCCATGGTGATACCGCCCGCGGCAGCCGCCGAGCGGGCGCAGGCCACTGTGGCGGCGAGCGAGGACGACGGCAGTGTCAGCCCCGAGGACAAGGCCTTGGCGGAGGCGAAAGCCACCGGGAATCCGGTCGAGTTGACCTCCGCGCGGACCGAGCTCTCCGACACCTGGGTGAACCCGGACGGCACGTTCTCCGAGAAGAAGTACGGTGCGCCGGTGCGCGTACTGCGCAGCGGCGTGTGGGTCGCCACGGACCCGACGCTCGAGTTCGCTGCCGACGGATCGGTGAAGCCCCGAGCCACCACCGTGGTCGTCACCTTCTCCGGTGGCGGCACCGGACCGCTCCTCACCGGCGTGAAGGACGGCCGCACCCTGTCGCTGTCCTGGCCGACCGCACTGCCGAAGCCGACCCTCAACGGCAACGTGGCGACCTACGCCGAAGTGCTGCCCGGCGTCGACCTCCAGCTCAAGGCGGAGGTCGAGGGCTTCTCCCAACTCGTGGTGGTCAAAACCCCCGAGGCGGCCGACAACCCGGCGCTCGCCCAGCTGAAGTACACCATGTCCACGGTCGGCGTCACGGTCGCCACCGACCCCGCGACCGGCACGGTGACCGCGACGAATCCCGCCGGGCAGACGGTCTTCACCAGTCCTTCCCCCATCATGTGGGACTCCACCACCACCGGCAGCGGGACGGAGACCCCGCAGAGCCTCACGCAGTCGTCGGCCCAGTCCCTGACGGCCACCGAGTCCGAGACGCCGGAGCCCGGCGACTCGTTCGAGCAGCCGGCCGGGTCCAAGGAAGCCGTCATGGCGACCTCCGTGATCGGCAGCACCCTCCAGATCACCCCGGACCAGCAGCTCCTGCAGGCGGCGGACACCACCTACCCCGTCTACATCGACCCCTCCTGGGCCTGGGGCGGCCGCAACAACTGGACCCGGGTGTCGAAGAAGTACCCGACCAAGAACTACCTCAACGCCAACGAGGTGGCCCGCGTCGGCTACGAGAACGAGACCAACGGGCTGTCACGGTCCTTCTTCCAGATGGACACGGCGAACGTCCGCGGGACCAAGGTGATCAGCTCCACCTTCCGCATCAAGAACGTCTGGTCCTGGTCCTGCCAGGACCGGCCGGTGCAGCTGTGGCACACCGGGGCGATCGGCAAGCAGACCACCTGGAACAACCAGCCGGGGAAGATCGACTGGCTCTACAACGTCAACGACTCCAAGGGCTGGTCCGACGGCTGCCCCGCGGGCAACCTCGAGTTCGACCTGACCTGGAAGATGCAGCGAGTCGCCGCCGCCGGCGACTCCAGCATCACCCTCGGGATGTACGCCTCGAACGAGAGCGACACCTTCGGCTGGAAGAAGTTCGACCCGAAGACCGCGACTCTGGAGACGGTCTACACCAATCCGCCCGCCACGCCGACCGGTCTGGGGACCAACCCCAAGACCGACTGCGCCACCGGCGGCCTCATCGGCAACACGACTGTCAGCCTGCACGCGTTCGTGACCGACCCCAACGCGGGTAACCTGTCGGCCCAGTTCCAGGTCTTCCGCAGCGACGGCACCCCGGTCGCCGACGAGTGGATCCCGGGACTCAAGGACCGCGTCTCCACCCTGGTGGTCCCCGACGCCAAGCTTCCGACCGGCAGTTACACCTGGAAGGTGCGCGCGTACGACCAGAGCGAGTACTCGGCGTGGAGCCAGACGTGCAAGTTCACCGTCGACCGCACCCGGCCGAACGAGAAGCCGGCGATCAGCTCGGTCACCTTCCCGAACGGTGAGAGCGGCTGGCCCTCCGGCACCGGCAAGGCCCGCACCCCCGGCTCGTTCACCATCTCCGCCAACGGTGTGAACGACGTGGTCTGGTACGGCTACTACACCTCCTGGAACCCGGACGTGAAGAGCGTCACCGTTCCCGCCGGCCAATCGGCCACGGTCCAGCTCACCCCGCCGGGCGTCGGCCCGCACTTCGTCTACGCGTTCAGCCAGGACCCGGCGGGCAACCGCTCCGACACCACCGCCTACCTGTTCTACGCCGGCCGCTCGGTCGCGCGGGACCAGCCCGGTGACCTCAACGGCGACACGCTTCGTGACATCTGGAGCAAGGACTCCTTCGGCACCCTGCTGACCTATGCCGGTCAGGGGAACGCGAAGTTCTCCTCCACCACCAACGGCGGTGTCGCCGGCCTGGGTTCGGCGCTGACGACCAGTTCGCTCGACTGGGGGCAGGACGGCTACAACGACCTGGTCACCCTGCAGCACGACACTGTCGACAACATCGACAAGCTCTGGGTCTACTCCAACAACGGCCTCGGCCGCGTACGGGCGAACAGCGTGCAGCAGATCAGTGTGAGCTGCCCCGTCCGCAACGAGGAGACGGGCTGCACCGAGGAGGGCGACGACCACTGGCAGGGCGCCTCCCAGATCGTCAACCCCGGTGACCTGAACGGGGACGGCCGGGCCGACCTGCTGGTGAAGCAGGGCAAGCGCCTGTGGGCGTACTTCGGCGAGCGCAACCTCCTCCTCGACATGCACGGCGCCCCGGTACTGGTGGGTGGCGAGGACTGGGACAAGTACACCGTCATCACCCCCGGCGACCTGAACGCCGACGGCGTCCCCGACCTCTGGCTCCGTGACAACGCCAACGGCGACATCCTGCGCACCTATGGCAAGCCGAGCGCCGACAAGAAGGCCGCCGTCGACCTGGCCACCTGGGGCTCCGCGGCCCGGACCAAGGTGGGCGTCGGCGTGACCCAGGCCTTGTACCCGGAGGTCGGTTCGGTCGGAGACCTCTCCGGCGACGGTGTGACCGACCTGTGGGCCAGGAAGGCCGACAACACCGTGTTCGGCTGGTACGGCGAGATGGTGAGCGGCGCCGTCGGCTCCTTCTCCGGCGGATTCGACATCGACGCGGTGGCCGGCGCCCGGATCGCTTCGGGCACCACCTTGGCCTCCGGCGAGCAGTTCACCACCAACGGCGCGAAGTTGGTCATGCAGACCGACGGCAACCTGGTGCTGTTCACCAAGGCCGACAAGCCGGTCTGGGCCACCAACACGGCCGGCAACCAGGGCGCCTTCGCCCGTATGCAGGCCGACGGAGCCCTCGTGGTCTACACGGCCAACGGGTCCACCACGCTGTGGAGCAGCAAGACCGGCAACAAGCCCAACTCCTACGCCGTCGTACTCGCCCGCGGAGTCCTGGTCATCTACGACGCCGTCGGCAGGAGCCACTGGACCAGCGGCGGGCAGAGCCGGCCCGACTACAACGACGACGGCTACACCGATGTCCTCGCCCGCGACGCCAACGGCGACATGTGGGTCTACCCGGGCACCGGGGGAACGGGCACCAGCACCCTGGGCAGCCGCTACTTCGTCGGCAACGGCTGGTGGCGCGACTGGTGGACGAACGCCTACAACACCGATCTCAACAATGACGGATACACGGACATCGTCGGGCGCAACCGCGACGGTGAGCTCCACCTGTACCCGGGTA
This sequence comes from Streptomyces sp. NPDC055103, assembly GCF_053607625.1. NCBI lineage: Bacteria > Bacillati > Actinomycetota > Actinomycetes > Kitasatosporales > Streptomycetaceae > Streptomyces > Streptomyces sp. NPDC055103. The sequence goes on along the minus strand of NZ_JBSGTX010000050.1, from coordinate 55,649 downwards.
CCGACGGAAAGGGCACCTATCCCTTCGGCTCCCCGTCCTTCATCGGCAACGGCTGGAACACGTACGACACCCTCGGCTTCGGGGACATCAACGGAGACGGACGCACCGACGCCATCGGCCGTGACAGCGGCGGCGACATGTGGGTCTACCCGGGCACCGGAGGTACGGGCACCAGCACGCTCGGCAGCCGGATCTTCATCGGCAACGGCTGGTGGCCGGCGTCCTGGACCACCATCCGGTTCGCCGACATGAACGGCGACTACAAGGTCGACATCATGGGCCGCACCGATCAGGGTGATCTGTACGTCTACCCCAACACCAGCACCAACAACGGAACCATCAGCTTCGGCGCCCGCTACTTCAACGGCAACGGCTGGTGGAACGGGCACTGGAACCCCTTCGCCACCGACCTCGACAGCAACGGCTCGGCGGAGTCCGTCGGTGTGACCGACAAGGGAGAGCTGTACGACTTCCTCCCCAGCGGCCGCACCCTGGTCGGCGTCGGCTGGCAGTCCTTCGACGTCATCCTCTGACGTCGAGGCCGTAGTCCGGAGATGAGGGTGGGATCCCGTACGGGGTCCCACCCTCGCGCGTCCCGGACCATCACGGGTGCGGAGCACCCTCCGTACGACGACGGCGGTCCCCAAGACCACCATCGGGTCTTGGGGACCGCCGTCCTTCACGGGTTCCGGTCAGAGAGACTGCACGGGCTCGCCCAGAACCTCCAGCCCGGTCTGTTCCGCGAGCCACCGGGCGCGCGCCAGGTCCCTCATACCCACGCAGACGGAGACCAGGTGCGAGGCGCCGCCCGGCGGAGGCGGCGCGAAGTACAGACCCCGCGAGTTGAACGCGATCTGCACCCCGCTGTACTCCGTGTCACGGAAGCCGAAGGGCCCGGCCGGCCAGGCTCCCACGTCCCACCGGAGCCAGGCCGGAGCATCGCCCAGCGCCCCCACGAACGCCTCCTCGAAGGTCCCCTCGGCGATGTCCTCGGGCACCTCCAGCGTCAGCGGCGGTACCTCGGCGAGGTAGTCGGAGCCCTCGGGCACCACGGCGGCGAGCCGCCGCAGCGCGACCTCGTCGGCCGCACGGGCATGCCCGTCGACCGTGGTCAGATGCCGGTTCTCCGCGAGCCGCAGCAGGCGCCGGGCCACCGCCAGGGCCTCGGCGGCATCGGAGGTCGCCAGGACGGGAAACGCGTACGAGCTACCCATGGTGCTGGTCTTCTCCCTTTCTACTTGAGCTCGACTTCCTTGATGTAATTCTCACCGAGGAAGATCACCGTGGTCAGTCTGACCTCACGCGTCCTCGGGTTCTTCACCCAGCCGTTCAGCTTGTTCGTGATGTCCCGCTCGCTGATGCCCTCCACGGCGACGTACACACGGTCGGCGCCCTGGCGGTTGGCGGTCGTCAGATGGCTCTGGAGCGCGTCGGGGTTGTCACCCTTGATCCGCTTGAACTCCGACCTGACACCGTCCACCCATCCGTCGAACTGCTTGTCTCCGGCGGCCCCGGGAGCCGGTTCGTTCTCCCTGCGGGCGACGATCGAGTGGACGTCGTGCATGTCCATCGCGATCCGCATGGCGACGTGGAAGTCGTCGTTGTCCCAGGCGTACTCGGTGTCCTCGTTGGGATGGCCCACCGACTCGTCGATCTTCTCCAGGGCCGCTTCGATCCGGTCCTCCATGACGTCCATGTCGAACTTCTTCGCCCGCTGGCAGGCGAAGCGGGTGTCCCAGCACAGGCTGGTCGCGGTGTCGAGCAGCTGGACCACGTCGCCGTAGTAGCCGTCCCGCTTGTAGTAGATGTCGTGGAACCGCTTCTTGCGCAGGTCGGCGGCCCGCTTCGAGCTCAACCTGCTCATCAGGTACGAGTCGTCGACCGCCTTGTACTCGGTGGTGTAGTAGTTCCGCTTGCTGCGCTTCTTCTCACCGGTGTCCTGCTCCGCCTTCTTGCGGTCGTAACGGCCGCCGGTACAGCTGTCCGGGTTGCCGTTGCAGAACGAGCGCTCGTCCGGGTCGTACTGCCCCGTCGGGTCGCTGCGCGTCACCGGGTTGTTGCTGCTGTACGTGTAGCCGTGCAGCTGCTGCGCGTCGGTGAGGTCACGGATCGGGTCAACGGACACGAACCGGCCCAGGGCCGGGTCGTACTCACGGGCGCCGATGTGGGTCAGCCCGCTGTCGACGTCCCTGGTCCCGCCGACGAAGCTCTTGTCTCCGGCCCAGCCCGAGGGCTGCGCACCGCGCTGCTCGCCGAAGATCGACGTCTTGCGGCGCTTGACCACCTGCGCGGCGTCGGCGGAGACCTGCGTCGTGCCGGTGCCGTGGTGGTCGGAGAACAGGAAGGTGAGCTTCCCGCCCGTGCGCATGGCGACGGCCTTGCCCGCCACCGCGTAGTACCGGGTGCCGGTGACCGTGGTGCCGGCCTTGTCGAGCTTGAGCTCGGTCCCACCCGGCAGGGTCAGGGTGGTGCCCGTCGAGTCCCTGCGGATCAGACGCTGCCCCCCGGTGTCGTACACGTACGCGCTGACGTTCGTGCCCTGGGTGACCGACTTGAGGTGTCCCTCGTCGTCCCAGGCGAGCGTCTGCGGGGCCGCGCCGCCGATGGTGCGGGTCTCGGTGTTGCCCGCGGCGTCGTAGGTGAAGGACTCCTCGTGCGGGGCGGTCCCGGTCTGGGTGACCTTGGGCAGGTCGTGACGTCCGGGGTTCGGGGCCGCGTACGTGCGCAGTGTGTCGGCGGTCGGACCGGAGGCGGTCCTGTGCTTCGTCTCGGTCGTGCGGTTGCCGACCGCGTCGTACGTGTACGAGGTCCAGTACGCGTCCTGGCCGCCCACCACGGAGTCGGCGGGGGCGGAGGCGCACGTCGCACCGATGTTGGTCCAGGCCTCGGTGATCCGGCGCAGCGCGTCGAGCCCGAAGCACTGGGTGTCCGTGGTGCGCCCGGCGTCCTGACCGTAGGCCGTGGCCAGCGAGGTGATGTTGCCGGCCAGGTCGTAGCCGTACCGGGTGTCCTCGATCCGCTGCGGTGCGACCTCGCGGTCGGTGTACGAGCGGGTCAGGGCGCCGGTGTGCTCGTCGTACTCGTTGCTCAGCCACAGGTGCTGGGCGAAGGCGCCGAACTCCTGGCGGATGTTGCGGCCGTAGTGGTCATAGGTGTTCGCCGAGATGATCGGGTCCGCAGCGGCGCCGACGGTGTTGAGCAGCCCGGCGCTCGTGGTGTAGGTGTTGGCGACCTTCTCCTGCGCCAGCCCGCCCGCGGCGGGGTGCTGCACCCACATCACCTGACCGGTGTTGAGGTTGTAGGAGTTGATCCACTTGTAGACGCCCGCGAGGAGCCCCTCGGAGGCGGGGATCGTGACCTGTTGCCCCACCGGCTGGTACAGGCTGTTGTACGACGTGACGGCCGACTCGTAGGCGTTGCCGCCGACGAATCGCGTGGACTTCGACACCTGGCCCTTGGACACGGTGTCGTACAGCCACGTCGCCAGGGTGGTGGTGCCCCGCTTCACCGCGGTCCTGCGGCCGAGCTCGTCGTAGTCGTAGTGCAGAGTGATCAGCCGGGCGTCGGTGACGTCCGTGACGCGGTCGGCCTGGTCGTAGTAGGTCTTCGACAGGCCCTTGTCCGGGTCGTCGACCTCGGTCTGCCGGCCGCGGACGTCGTACGCGTAGGTCCACTTGGCGTTCGCCGGGTCGACCACCTGCGAGAGACGTCGGTGCTTGTCGAAGGAGTACTTCGTGGACAACGCCGTCGTGCGCTCGGCGTTCGTGAACTGCTTCGTCTCCACGACGCGACCGAGAGCATCGGTCACCGAAGCCGTGGCCGTGCCTCCCGCGGGCGGAATCACCGTCGTGGTGTCACCGGTGTAGACGTTGGTCGTGCGCCTGGTCTCGTCGCCGAATCGCTTGGAGATCTTGGCGACGACACGGCCCGCACCGTCGTACTCGGTGTCGACCGACGCCGGGTACTTCAGCTCCTGTCCCGTCACCAGCAGCGGCTCGGGGGCGCCCTCGGCGTAGAAGTTGCCCGAGGTGCGCCAGACCAGGCCGCGGGTGTCGTAGAAGGTCTCCGTCACCAGTCGGCCCGAAAGGTCGGGCGAGGGCTCCTGGGTCTGGCGCGGCCGCAGCATGCCGTCGGCGATCGCGTAGGCCGTCTGGTACTTGGAGTCGTGCGTCAGCGTGCTGGTGGTCGTGATAACGGGGCCGTCGTTGCGGACCAGGTACGCGTAGACGTAGTTCGGCGAGTCCGGATACGTCGTGGCCGAGCGGGTCGCCAGCCAGACCTTGGTCACGCGGCCCAGCGGATCGTAGGCCGTGGTGACGACCTTGTTGTTGGGGTCCGTGACCTGCGTGGGCTGGGCGCGCAGCGGCTCCAGGACCGTGGTGGTGGTGTGCCCCAGCGAGTTGGCCACCGAGGAACTCGTCGGCACCTCACCGGTCGCCGGCGTGTAGGCGGTGGTGGTCACGTTGCCGAGGGCGTCGGCCACGGCCAGCGCCCGGCCGTGGATGTCCACGCACAGCTGCTTGGCGTCCGCGCCGCAGGTGCTGGGGATGGTGGCGGTGGCGTCGTATCCGTCACCCTTGCCGTTGATGCGCTCGGTCCTGGTGACGACGCCCCGGCCCGGGACGGTGCCCAGGGTGCCGTTGTCGTAGTACGTGCGGATGTCGTCCATGATGTCGGCCGGACGGCTGACGGGACTGCCGCAGGGAACGGCGACCGTCTCCATCCGCGAGGGCTTGTTCAGCGACCAGGTGGTGAGGTTCCGCGCGTAGCTGGTGGTCACGCACTGCTCGTCGCCGGTCCTGCTCGTGTCACCGGTCGAGGACTCGGTGGTGACCAGTCCGTACGTGTCGAAGCCCCGCGAGACCTCAGTCCTGGCGACACCCGTGCTGGTGGTCGTCCGACTGATCTCCCGCTCGGTGCCCGTCTGGTACGCCTCGAGCGCCGGCAGACCGCCGCGGGTGCGGGAGGCGATCACAGCGGAGCGCCACGGGGTGTACGAGGTGGCGGAGACGAGCTTGTTCGTGTCGTCGCCGTTGTAGGTGGCGGACTCCCGCTTCATGCCGGCGAACTGTTCGCGGTCGGTGACGGAGTCACCCGCGGAGTCCTTGACGCTCTGGCCGTCGATACCGCGGAAGTAGCGGGTCTCGGCCAGGGTGCGGGGGTCGGAGGCGGCGCCGGTGCGGGTCTGGACGCGCTCGTAGCCTCGCGCGACGGAATAGGTGCGGTCCTCGGCCTTGGTGAACTCGTCGGTGCTCTTGGCCCAGGCGGCGCCGCCCAGGTAGGAGTACGAGGTGACCTTGTCCGGGGATTCGACCAGGTTGTCGCCCTCGATCACGGTGTTCACGACATAGCTGTTGAACCAGTCGGTCTTCGCCGTCTCGCCCTCGTACGCCCATTTGACCGAGTAGCAGCGGGTCGTGTTGGTCCCGTCGGCCGCGGGCAGAGTGGTCGCGGTGCACTCCGGCGGGGAATACACGACACCGATGGTGCCGCCGGTCTCCGTCGTGATCTGGTAGAGGCGGAGACGGATGAACGGAGCCAGCCCGTCACCGGTCTTGTCGACGCGGTTGGCCATCTGCTCGCCCGCGAAGGTGACGGGCGGGAGGGTGGCGGTGCCGCCCACTGTGCCGGTGCGCTGGATGGACTTGAGCCACATCGGGGTGGAGATGCCGTCACCGGAGGCGGGGAAGTCCTGGGCCAGGGTCCAGGTGTCGACGTCCTTGTACGCCCCACCGGTGAGCAGCTTGGTGGTGATGGAGGTCAGCCGCTTGCGGGTCCAGAACGTCGGGGAGAACTGGTCCTTGCACTCGGTCGAGCCGTCCTTGCAGTACTGGTCGTACGGGACGTCCGGCCAGTTCTTGGCGTTGGTCTCGTCGAACGTGCCGCAGGTGGTCAGGCACCGCTCGGCGACGCCGAACTTCACCTGGCCCGCGGGCTTGCCGGTGTAGGCGGCGGTGTCGCGCAGGCCGTAGTCGATCCGGTCCAGCCAGCCGCCGCGGGTGTACGGCGTGACCGTGCCCTTGCCCGTCGTCCGGTCGGTGTTGCGGGCGTAGTTGTTCTTCTCGGCGTCCCAGTAGTAGGCCATGGCGTCAGCACCGGGCGCGACCACGTAGTCGAGCTGCCAGCGCCAGGCCTGCTGGCACCAGCCGCTGGCGAAGCTCGCGTTGTAGCAGGGCTCGCCCGACTGGTTGCCGAAGACGGGCACGGTCCAGGCGGAGTTGGTGACCGGGTCGTCGGCGGCCGTGCCGTGGTCGCTCCAGCCGGGCAGCCGGTTCAGACCGAAGAAGTACTGGGTGCCGTCGATCGTGGTGATCTTCCAGTGCTCACCGTTGTCGTCGCCGTTGGCGGCACCGGTCAGCTTCTCGACCTTCTCGCCCGAGTCGGTGGCCGGATGCCAGCCCTTGCCCGACTCGTAGACGAGCTCGGTGTTCTTGCCGCCGAGGTTCAGCGTCGCGTTGTCGTTGTACCAACACAGGTCGCCGACGTCCACGGCGTTGGTGCCACCGGTCTTGTCCTCGTTGCAGCCCTTGTACCTGCGCTCGATGAACCCCGGCTCCCAGTTCCAGCCGTCACCGATCCACGACGGCTGGGTGTTGGCCGCGGCCGTGAGCCCGTCCACCGACTGCGAGTTGTAGTTCAGCGTGATGTCGGGCTTCCCGCCGCCCGGAGCCTCGGGAACCTCGATCGGCTGCGACCAGGTGAAGGCACCGGTCGAGCCTCCGCCGCTCCACGAGCCCGACGCCTGCAGAGAGGTCGCCTTGTAGTCGCCGATGGGTCCTTCGGCATCCGCCGTCGCGGCCAGGACCATGGCGCCGGACATCGGCACCGTGCTGTTCGCGGTGAGCCTGCCCGCGCGGACGTCGTTCTCCGTGGCGAGCGGCTTCTGGACGCGGCACTTCGCGGCCTCGGGTGTGGTCAGCGCGCAGGCCGGGAGTTCGACCAGGCGGAGGCGGGAGGCCCAGTCACCGCCGTAGGCACCCCGGAAGGCCCCGTAGTCCACCGAGACCCGGGCGGGATTCGCCTTGCTCGCCGCCTTGCTGGGGGCGACGGTCAGCATCACGCCCTCGACACCCGCCTTGCGGGCCGCGTTCCGGTCGGCGAGTGCGACCTTCACCGTGGTCGACGTCGAGGCGCGGCCCGCGGAGGGAGCCTGCGCTATGGAGACGGGCAGACTTCCCGCCCGACCTCCTGCCGCCAGGGACACTTCGGCGCTGCCCTGCGACGGCCAGGCCGCCCTCGGGGGATTCTTCCACCACGAACGGGCAGTGGCGGCGTCCGGCCGCTTGGCACCCCCCGTCGCAACTCCCGTCACCGCGACGGCCTTTGGTTGTCTCAGATCAGGCAGCCGCGGTCTGTCGTCCGGGCTTGCGGCAGCAGCGGCACCGGGCAGCATGCTGCCCAATACCACGGCGGCCATGAGTACATGCAGGCCATGCCTGCGGTTGCGTCTCACTACTTCCCCCAAGAAAGGTCCTATGGAATCCGACGCAGGCTAACAGGCCTCCTGCCAGGGGCTTTTCCTGTCGTGGGCGAAAAGAGAGTCAAAGGTTTCCAGAAAGGAAAATCAGACAAAGTGGATCTTGATGGAAAAGTCGGGCGGCTTCGGCTCATTCCCTGTGCTTCGTCGCCTTCGCAGCGGCCTCCGAAGCGATCGCCAGACCCGTGACCAGGCGCGCCACAGGGCCACCACGACGAATCAGCCTTGAGTCTTGGAGCCGGCAGATGATGTTTCCGTCAGCTTCATCATGCGTTTTCGTTGAGGTGATGCACGCATTCTTCGGTTGCAAAACGTTCGGGTGGAGGGCAATAGCTGAACTTTCCGCGAGCGTGGCCGCCAAGCCGTTGACGGCAGGAATTGCCGTGTCGGACCAACCTGGTCAGCTTCACCCTCGCGCCGGTCTCGTACGGCACGGGCGTGCCCCCTCGGTCGGTCCTGGCCGTGACCACGGCGAGCGTCGTCCGGATGCCTGGGAAGGAAGGGGTGTCCGGCAAGACCCTGACTGCCGTGCGGCGCGCACGGGTGGCCGGGGTTTCAGGAGGGCTGCGACCAGATGTCCATGGGGACGGTGGTCACGCTGCGGCCTGGCGGGTCGAGGATGCGGCCCATGCGTTTGACGAAGCGCAGCGAGACGGCCTGGTCCAGCACCTTCAGTCCGGGCAGTGCGCCGACCAGGCGGGCTTCGAGGCCGCGGATGTCCGGGAGGGAGCGGAGCCAGACGCTGATGAGGAGGTTCGCCGTACCCCCGGCGAGGCCGATGCACGCCCGGATCTCCGGGACGGCGGCTAAGAGCCTGTTCAGGGCGTCGCGGTCGTCGATCTCGGCCTGGGCCCATATCGAGGTGGAGATCGGCCAGCCGCACAGGGGTTGAGCGACTTCGCAGCGCAGTTCCAGATCCTCGTTGGCGATGAGGAGGGCGAGTCGCTTGCGTACGGTGGTGATCCCGACGCCCAGTTCCTCCGCGAGGTCCGTCAGCGAGGTGCGTCCGTCGGCCCCGAGGCGCACGACGAGGAGCCGGTCCCTCGCCGTGAGGGTCTGGGGTGTCGACGGCGACCGGGTCGGCCGCTCGGCGGTGATGTGGGCCCGCTGGCGGGGGTCGAGGGCGCGCAGGCGCCAGTCGGTGGCGTGGGTGAAGACATGGGTGCCGAGCTGCGTGCGGGTGGATCTGATTCCCGGGAGCGATCCCAGGCGTTCGAGCAGGTAGTGGGAGAGGGACGCGAGCGTGGGTGTCGAGACGGTGAGCAGCAGGTCCCGGCCCCCGCTGGTGTGGTCCACGGTCAGGACGTGGGGCCAACTCGCGAGGGTGTTGGCGACTTCGAGCGTACGACCGGCCTGACAGTCCACTTCGACGAAGGCCAGACAGCCCTGGGAGATCTGCGCGCGCCCGGGCTGTGCCGTGATCCATGCGACGCCCGTCCCGGTAAGCCGGGACCAGCGTCGGGCCACGGTGACCGGGTCGAGGTCGAGTGCGCGTCCGATGCGCGCCCAGGGGGCCCGGGGATCGATCTGCAGGGTGTTGACCAGGCTGAGGTCGAGTTCGTCCAGGTGTGCGGCGCAGACGTACGTGGCGGAGATGGCCCCCCGCGAACGGCGGGGACTCTGGTCGAGCCTGATCTACATCTCCGGCACCTGCGGCATCATGGTCGCCACCGTGCTCGCCGCCGTCCTCGCCTCCTTCCTGAGCGAGGACCAGCTCCACGCGTGGGGCTGGCGGGTGCCCTTCGTCGTCGGTGGACTGCTCGGCCTGTACGCGCTGATCATGCGGCTCCGCCTTGAGGAGACCGAAGCCTTCGAGAAGCAGACCGACACCCCGGACCACGAACCGCGCACCTCCGTCTGGCGCGGCTTCTGGGAGAACCGGGCGGCGTGCCTGCGCGTGATCGGCCTCACCCTGGGCGGCACGGTCGTCTACTACACCTGGGCCGTCTCCGCCCCCGCCCAGGCCATCTCCCTCCACGGCATCGAGGCCTCCGCCGCGCTGTGGGCGGGAGTCCTCGCCAACCTGGTCTTCCTCGTGGCGCTGCCCCTGTTCGGTGCCCTGTCCGACCGCGTCGGCCGGAAGCCCGTCCTGTACGGCTCCTACATCGGCGGAGCCGTCCTCGCCTTCCCCCTGAACTGGTTCGTCCAGGACCAGGCCTGGCAGCTGGCCGTGTCGATGACGATCGCCATGCTCTTCATGTCCGCGGGTGGGGCGATCACCCCCGCGGTGTTCGCGGAGATGTTCCCCACCCGGCTGCGCACCACGGGTGTGGGCTTCCCCTACGCGATCGCCGTGGCCGCCTGCGGCGGCAGTGCGCCGTATCTTCAGACATGGCTGACCAGCAACGGGAACGGTGACCTCTTCCTCGGCTACACGGTGGTCCTGCTGCTCCTCGCCCTAGCCGTGGTGCACCGGATGCCCGAGACGAAGAACACCGACCTGACGTGACGCCGGAGAACACCGGCCTGACGTGACGCGGCAGAGCACCACAGAACACCGGAGAACACCACAGAACACCGAAGAACACCGACCGTGGAATCGGAGCCGTACCGTGCCGAGCCTGATCAGCAGAGCGATGCCGACCGTGATGCGGCTCCGTGGGGGCAAGAAGGTGTTCAGCTCGGCTGAGGCCGTCCGGGACCAGGTCCGTGCCCGTTCCCTGCGGCCGACCGGATACGCACCGCCGGCCGGACTGGAGCGCACGGTCGACCTCGCCGTACGCCGCGTGGCCGGCTGGCCCGTCTACGAGGTCACTCCTCGCGGCACTCCCGACACCGGACGGCGGGCGGTCTATCTGCACGGCGGCGCGTACATCAACGAGATAGCGCCCCAGCACTGGACGCTGATCGCCCACGTGGCCGCCGGAACCGGCACCCGGATCACCGTGCCGATCTACCCCCTCGCTCCCCTGGCGACCGCGGACGAAGTGGTCCCGGCCGTCACCGCGCTGGCCGCCGGCATACTCGACGACACGGCCACCACGGCCCTCAGCCTCATCGGCGACTCCGCCGGCGGCGGAATGGCACTCGCCGTCGCCCTCCATCTGCGGGACCAGGGGCTTCCCGCCCCCGCCCGCACCGTCCTCATCTCACCCTGGCTCGACATCACCCTGACCGACCCGGCCATCGCCCCGCTCGAAAGCCACGACCCCTGGCTCGCCGTCCCCGGTGCGCGCTGTGCCGGAGATCTCTACCGCGGTGCGCTCCCCGTCGACCACCCGCACGTCAGTCCGCTGCTCTCCGACCTGACCGGGCTGAACCCGATCACGCTGTTCAGCGGAACCCGCGACATCGTCAACCCCGACGCCCGACGACTGGCCGCCCGCGCCACGGCCGCGGGCGTCGAGCTGGACTTCCACGAGGCGCCGGGAATGCTGCACGTCTGCCCGCTCCTGCCGATCCCCGAAGGCCGGGCGGCCCGCGCCGTCCTCTGCGCCGCCCTGTCGCGCTTGTAGAGCCTGGGCCTTGCCCACCGTCAGCATCACCGCGTGCGCCTCTCAGGCGCCGGCCTCGAACGCCGGCACGCTCGCGAGCAGGCGGCGCGTGTAGGGGTGGCGCGGCGCGCGGTACACGTCCCGCACCGGGCCCTGCTCCACCAGCTCCCCCTGGCACAGGACGGCCACCTCGTCGCTGACGTGACGGACGACGGCCAGGTCGTGGGAGATGAAGACCATCGTCAGGGCCAGCGAACGCCTCAGCTCCTCCAGGAGGTTGAGCACCTCGGCCTGGACGGAGGCGTCGAGCGCCGAGGTGATCTCGTCGGCGATCACCACTTCGGGTCCCACGGCCAGGGCGCGGGCGACCGCGATGCGCTGGCGCTGGCCGCCGGAGAACTCGTGCGGGTACCTGGCGGCGGCCGAGCCGTCCAGGGCGACGGTCTCCAGCCACCGCTCGACCGTCGCCGCGTGCTTCCTGGCATCGGCCCGCACCGGGTCGACGGCCTCGGCGATGGCCTCACCGACCGTCATACGCGGGTTGAGCGAGGCGTACGGGTCCTGGGAGACGAGCTGGATCCGGCGGCGTACCGCGACGAGCCCTCTCCCCCGGAGCCCCGTGAGGTCTTCTCCGCCGAGCGTGACGCGGCCGGTGCGGACCGGGTGGATGCCCACGATCGCCTTGGCGATCGTCGACTTGCCCGATCCGGACTCGCCGACCAGGCCGAGCGTCTGCCCGGCCCTGACCCCGGTGGACACGCCGTGCAGCACCGTTCTGGCAGCCCGGCCGTGCCCGAAGGCGACGGTCAGGTCCTCGACGGCCAGCTTGTAGGGGGACGTGGTCATGCGGTCTGCACCTCCTGGCGTACGGCGTGGCAGGCGACGGCGTCGACCATCGGCGGACGTTCGGTCCCGCAGAGGCCGTCGAGCACGACCGGACAGCGGTCGGCGAAGGCGCAGCCGGCCGGGCGGTCGGCGGGTGCCGGCGGGCGGCCCGTGATCGTCGCGAGCGGTACGCGCGCGACGACGGTGGCCGTATCCGCGTCCGTTTCCCCGCCGGTATCCGTGTCCGCGTCCGTTTCCCCGCCGGTATCCGTGTCCGCGTCCGTGTCCCCGCCCGTATCCGTATCAGCGCCCTGGAGACGTGGGCTCGCGGCCAGCAACGCCTTGGTGTACGGGTGTTTCGCGCGGCCCGCCCGCAGATCCGCCGCGGACAGTTCCTCCACCACCCGGCCCGCGTACATCACCACGACCCGATGGCAGACCGTGCCGATCACGCCGATGTCGTGGGAGATGAAGAGCATGCTCGTGCCGCGGGTGCCGTTGATGTCCTTGAGGAGGTCGAGCACCTCGGCCTGGACGGTGACGTCGAGGGCGGTGGTCGGTTCGTCGGCGACGATCAGCCGCGGACCGGGCAGGATCGCGGCGGCGATCATCGCGCGCTGCCGCATGCCGCCGGACAGCTCGTACGGGTACTGCTTCACGACCCGGGCCGGGTTCTCGATCCGCACCTGCTCCAGGGCCTCGACGGCGCGCCCCCGTGCTTCCCCCGCGCGCACGCCCTGGTGCACGCGGAGCGTCTCGGTCAGCTGGCCGCCCACCTTCAGGGCCGGGTTGAAGGAGGCCGAGGGGTCCTGGTAGACGATGCCGATCTCGGTGGCCAGGCGCCGGGGTTCGGCTTCGGAGCCGGTCAGGTCGAGGTCGTCCAGGGTCAGTTGCGCCGCGTGCGCGGACAGCTCTTCCGGCAGGAGCCTGGCCACGCTCATCGCCGTCAGCGACTTTCCGGAGCCGGACTCTCCCACGAGGCCGAGGATCTCGCCGGGCATGACGTGGAAGGAGACGTCGTCGACGAGACGGGTGCCGTCCGGCAGGGTGACGACGAGGTGGTCCACCGTCACCAGGGCGTCCTCGGGCGCCCGGTGGGAGCGCGCGGCAGCCTCGACGGCCGGGCGACCCGCCCTGGGCTTCGTACCGCCGGCACGGGGGTCGAGTGCCGTGGCGAGGCCGTCGCCGACGAAGCCCGCGAGGACGCCGGTGACGGTGATGGCGACCGCGGGGCCGATCGCCTCCGCGGGGTTGGTGTAGAGCGACTCGAGGCCGGAGTTGAGCAGCGCTCCCCAGTCGTAGTCCGGCGACTGCACGCCGACGCCCAGGAACGACAGGCCGGAGAGCGCGACGAGGACGTTCGCGAAGGCCACCGAGAGCAGCACGAGCAGCGGCCCTGAGATGTTGGGCAGCAGGTGGCGGGCGAGCAGACGGGAGGGCGGTACGCCCATCAGGCGGGCCTGGGTCACGAAGTCGCGCCGGGCGACCGAGGCCGCCATGGTGGCGGTGAGGCGGGCGAACGCGGGTGCGCCGCCCAGGCCGATCGCGAGGACCGAGGCGGTGGGTCCTGTCCCGAGGACCGTGGCGATCACCAGGGCCAGGATGAGTGCCGGATAGGAGATCATCACGTCGATCAACCGCAGGCCCAGTTCGCGTACGCGCCGGCCCGAGACCCAGACGACGGTGCCGAGGAGGCTGCCCGCGACGGCGGCGAGCGCGGTCGCGGCGAGCGTCATCTCCAGGGTGAGGCGGGTGGCCACCAGGGTGCGGGCCAGTACGTCGCGGCCGAGGGCGTCGGTGCCGAGCCAGTGTTCGCCGGACGGATGGGCGCGGGCGGCGCCGCCGAGCGCGGTCGCCCGTTCCTCCCACAGGAAGGGGGCGACGACGCCGAGGAGAGCGATCAGGCCGAGGCCGGTGAGGGCCACGACGAGCGGGGTGTTCCACCGTACGCGTCGCATCAGTGGCCTCCCTTTCCGGCGAGGGTGCGCGGGTCGAGCAGCGCGAGGACGACGTCGACGAGCAGGTTGAGGAGGGCGGCGAGCAGGCCGAGGACCAGGACGCAGCCCTGGATCACGGAGTAGTCGCGGACGAGGAGCGCCTCGACGACGCGCTGGCCGATGCCCGGCCAGGCGAAGACGGACTCGACGACGACCGTGCCGCCGAGCAGGCCCGCGAGGATCAGTCCGCCGAGGGTCAGGGTGGCGGTCAGCAGGTTGGGCAGGGCGTGGCGGGCGTACAGACGCAGCGATGGCAGGCGGCGGCCCCGCGCGGTGCGCATGTAGTCCTGGGCGAGGACGTGTGTGGCCTCGCTGCGCACGATGCGGGCCATGACGCAGGTCCCGGGCAGGACCAGCGCGGCGACGGGAAGCACCATCGACGTCACCGTCTCGGCGCCCGCCGCCGGGAACCAGCCCAGCCTGATCGCGAAGCCGAGGACGAGGAGCGTGCCGATGATGTACTCGGGTGTGGCGCCGACCAGGCCGGTGACGAACGTGAACGTCCCGTCGGTGCGCCGGCTGCCGCGTGCGGCGACGGCGAGTCCGATCGGTACGGCGAGCAGCAGCACCGCCAGGACGGAGAGGAACGCGATCTCGGCGGTGAACGGCAGTCGGCCGCCGATGATCTCGGCGACCGGTTCCTTCGTCTGGAAGGAGGTGCCGAGGTCGCCGCGGAGCAGACCGCTGGCGTACGTGCCGAACTGCGTCGACAGCGCTCGGTCGAGGCCCAGTTCGTGGCGGGCCTGCTCCACGTCGGCGGGCGTGGCGTCGGCGCCCGCGACCACGCGCGCCGGGTCGCCGGGGATGAGCTGCACCATCAGGAACGTGCCGACGACGAGCGTGATGGCGACGGCGGCGAGTCCGACGAGTCGCCGGAGGAGGAAGCCGCCCCAGGGGCCGAGCGCCGTCGCGCGCCCCGCCGCCGCCCCCGCGGCGGTCCTGTCGGTCAGGGTCGTCGCCATCAGTCGGTGATCCGGAGCGTGGAGACGGTGAGGGATCCGTTCGGCATCGCGAAGGAGACGCCCTTGCGGGCGACGTAGTGCACGTTCACGGTGGCGAGCGGGACCACGTCGTCGGCCTTGAGCAGGGCCTCCTGGGCCTTCTGCCAGGAGGCGCACTTGGCGTTCGCGTCGGTGGTGGAGGTGGCCGCGACGTAGTTCGCCGCGTACGCCGTGTTCTTCACCGCGCCGTAGTTCTGGCCGCCCTTGGCCGGTTCCGGACCCAGGAAGTAGCTGCCTCCGCGCGCGAGGGAGCCGCTGATCAGCGGGAAGACGGTGGCGTCCCAGTCGCCTTGGTTGGCGGTGACGTCGGTGGCCCAGGTGGCGTTGTCGGCGTTGGTGAGCTTGACGTCGACTCCGGCGGTGCGCAGGGCCTCGGCGACGTAGGAGTTGCCGGCGCCGCCGGCGACCGCGTTGGACCCCTCCAGCTTGATCGACACTCCCGCGAGGGTCTTCTTCGCCGCGGCCGGGTCGGTCCTGGTCAGCAGGGAGGCGTCGGTGGAGACGCAGGCGGACTTCTCGTCCACGTACGACGTCATGGGCCGGCCCGCGCCGCCGAAGACCTTGTTGAAGGCGGTGGCGCTGACCGCCTGCGCGACCGCTTCGCGGATCTTCGGGTCGGCGCCCGGGTGTCCGGGGCGCTGGTTGAAGGCGATGAAGTTCCGGATGAACGGCGTCGATCTGACCGCGTACCCGGCGTCGCCGGTGAACCGCGTGACGTCCGTGCCGGTGATGGGGGCCAGGTCCAGGGCGCCGGTCCGCAACTGGTTGGCGAGGGTCGACTCGTTCCTCGCGACCTGGATCCGCAGCGTGTCGGCCGGCTTCCCCGCGGGCACCGAGGCGAAGCGCGGATACGCCTCGAAGCCCTTGCGCAGCCTGAGTTCGTACGAGGCGCCGCGCCGCGCCGTCGCCATCTCGTACGGGCCGGAGGCCGCGCCCTTGACGGCGCCCCGGGCGAGCGCGGCGGCGCCCGCGTCGAGACCGGGCTTGCAGATGATCCCGGCGCCGGTGCCGGAAAGGCCGCTCAGGACCTCGCCCCACGGGGTGGCGGTGGTGATGGAGACGGTGCCGGCCGTGTCGTCTCCGGTGATCGTCGTCTTCTCGCCGGCGTTCGCTGCGCCGAAGGTGAGCAGGGCTCCGGGCGAGGTCTTCCGGTAGCGCTGCAGCGAGGCGACGACCTGCGAGGCGGTCAGGGAGGAGCCGTCGGAGCAGGTCAGACCCTTCTTGAGGGTGAGGGTCGTCTTCGTGGGCGTGGCCGTCCAGGTCTCGGCCAGACCGGCGACGAACACGCCGCCGTCGTCCTGGCCGATCAACGACTGGTACAGCAGGGACGTCATCACGTAGTCCGTGCCACCCGCGCCCTTCGCCGGGTCGAACGACGTGACGTCGGAGGTGACACCGATCCTGACGGTGCCACCACCGGCGGCACCGCTCGGCGAAGGGCCGCCCGCGGAGCCGGTGGTGCAGGCGGAGGCGAGGAGGGACGTGGCGGCGACCGTGACGGCGCCGGAGAGGAATCGCGAACGGTGCATGGAGGACTCCCCGGGACGGAGGGCTGAGGGCGGGGGGCGACGCTGCGGTGTGATGCGGCATACAGAACAGGCCACTTCCCGCACCAGCCCGAAATTGCAAGAATCCGCAGCTGGGAGGCGCTCACATGCATGGATCCGCAGCATCGGTCGGCCCGGCCGCGGCCGACACCCCGTCCCGGGGAACACTCGATGAACTCGATCTCGCGCTCGTCAACGCCCTGCAGATGGCGCCCCGCGCCCCCTGGGCGCAGTTGGCCCGCCCGCTCGGTGTGGACGCGGCGACGCTCTCGCGGCGCTGGGCCCGGCTGCGCTCCTCCGGCGAGGCGTGGATCACCTGCCACGCGGCTCCCTCCCAGGTCGCGCACGGAGCCCTCGCCCTGATCGAGGTGTCGTGCGTGCCGCAGGCCCGGGAGGCCCTCGCCGACCGGATCGCGCGGCACCCGCAGGCGATGAGCGTGGAACTGGTGGCCGGATCGTGCGACCTGCTCCTGACGGTGGCCACGGCGACCAAGGCGTCGATGACCGCGTACGTCCTCGCTCTCGGCCGGGACGAGGCGGTGACCGCCACCCGCACCCATCTGGTGCAGCACCTGTACCAGGACGGAAGCGAGTGGCGCATGGACTCGCTCTCGCGTGATCAGCGGCGCGACCTCGCGGAGGCCGAGGACAGTGCCTCCCGTAACGCCGCCGCGGCCCTCGCACCCGAGGACCGCGTCCTGATGTTCGCCCTCGCGCGGGACGGCCGGCGCTCCGTCGCCTCGATCGCCGCCGAGCTGGACCGCCCCGAGTCGACGGTGCGGCGGCTGCTGCACTCCCTGCTGCACGGCGGCAGGGCGGTACTGCGTGTCGACACCGCTCATGTGCACTCGGGCTGGCGCAGCTCGGCGACGATCTGGATGTCCGTTTCGCCTGCGCAACTCGCCGTGGCGGGTGACGAGTTGAGTCGGCTGCGGAGCACCCGTATGGCGGCGTCGGTGGCCTCCGAGGCCAATCTGCTGAGCGTCGTGTGGCTGCACGCCCTGGACGACCTCGCCCGGTACGAGGCCCAGGCCGCCGTCAGGATCGCCTCCGTGCGCGTACTCAATCGCGCGGTGAACCTGCGCTGGATCAAGCGCATGGGGCGCCTGCTCTCCGACGACGGGCGCAGCACCGGCTTCGTTCCCATCGACCTGTGGGCCCCGGTCGTCTGAATCACCCCCCGCCCGCGCGTGCTGCGGTTTCCCGCACGCGGTCCCCGCTCGTGGCGGATCCGTGCAATCCGCGGGGCGGGTGGGACCGGTCCATGAGGCTGACACCACCGGCAGACGGCCAACCGGCCGGCCTCAGCCCATTGACCGAGAGGGACGCCCATGTCCAGCCACACGCCCGCCGGCGACGGCCTTGTCCACCTCAGCGCCACCGAGGCCATCGGGCTCTTCACCCGCCGTGAGGTGTCCCCCGTCGAGCTGATGCGCGCGGTCGTCGAACGCGCCGAGAAGGTCGAACCTCGGATCAACGCGTTCAGCGAGCGCCTCTTCGACGAGGCCCTGGAGCAGGCCCGGCACGCCGAGGACCGCTACCTCGGCAAGAACGGCCTGACCCCCCGCCCGCTGGAGGGCATCCCGGTCGCGGCGAAGGAGAAGCACTCCATCCTGGGCCGCACCCTGACGGAGGGCTCCCTCGTCCACGAAGGACGGATCGCCACCGAGAACGCTCCCGTGATCGACCGCATCCTCGACGCCGGCGGCATCATCCACGCCCGCACCACCACTCCCGAGTTCTCGCTCTCCACCTACACCCACTCCCGCATGTGGGGCGTCACCCGCAACCCGTGGAACCTCGACTTCACCCCCGGTGGCTCCTCCGGCGGCTCCGGCGCCGCCCTCGCCGCGGGCACGGCCCTGCTCGCCTCCGCCTCCGACATCGGCGGCTCCACCCGCATCCCGGCGGCCTTCACCGGAACGGTCGGCTTCAAGGCGCCGTACGGCCGCAATCCCGGGCTCGGTGTGCTCACCGCCGACCACTACCGCGGTGACGGCCCGATGGCCCGCACGGTGGACGACACCCTCGCCTTCCAGAACGTCCTGGCCGGCCCCGACCCCCGCGACCACACCTCGATCCGCCCCAAGCTGACGCTTCCCACCGCGTACGAGGACGTCAGCGGTATGCGGATCGCCCTGTGCGTACGGCTGGGCGAGTACGACGTCCATCCGGAGGTCGAGGCCAACACCCGTGCCGCCGCCCAGGCCCTGTCCGACGCCGGCGCGCGCGTGGAGGAGATCACCCTCCCCTGGACCCACGTCGACCTGCTGACCTCGATCGCCGGCCACTTCTCGACCATCTTCGGCGCCCTCGTCATCGAGGCCGCCGAGACCCGTCGCGAGCTGCTGAGCCCCTACGCGGTCGCCTTCGCCGACACCATGACGTACGCCCGCACCCAGGTGAGCTACCTCGACTCCCTGCGCGCCGAGCACCGGCTGCAGCGGGAGCTCGCCACCGCCATGACCGGATTCGACGCCCTGCTCTGCCCGACCACCGCGATCCCCGGCTGGCACGCGGGCGACGACCTCGCGGGCGAGAAGGTCGTGGTGCACGGCGAGGAGGTGGCCGACACGCTGTGGTGCGCCATGACGAACCCCTTCAACATCAACAACCGCTGCCCCGTCCTCAACGTGCCGTCCGGAATGTCGAGCTGGGGACTCCCCACCGGCCTCCAGATCGTCGGCCACCCGTACGACGACCCGGCCGTCTTCCGCGTCGGCAAGGCCCTGGAGATCCTGCGTCCCTGGTCGTACGCGCAGATCGAGGACCGGCTGGCGTAGGCCCGCCTCCTCACCTCACCACCACCGCCCCCGAGTACCGACCCGCGCGTCGCCCCGCCACGGGCGGCCGGGCCGGCCGGTCTCGCGCGCCTCGTCACGCCCCCGCTCCACCAGCCCTCGCACGAAAGGAAGTTCCCGTGAGCACCCCTCAAGCCGAGCCGCTCTGGCCGACGTACGGCGAGCCGGACGACCTGACGTCCATCGAGTCCGTCCCCCTGAAGGAGCGCGGCCTGCCGGGTTCCACCTACGACGTCCTGGCCCGCGCCGCCGCGCTGTGGCCCGACCGGCCGGCTCTCACCGTGCTGCCCAGCGCGGAGCGGTGGACGCGCGGCGAGACCGTGGGCTTCGCCCGACTGCGCGACGAGGTGCACCGCATCGCGAACCTGTTCCACCAGCACGGTGTCCGCCGCACCACCGCCGTGGGCCTGCTGACTCCCAACACCGGCCTGTTGCCCGCCACGCTCCTGGCCGCTCAGCTCGCGGGCATCGCGGCGCCGGTGAACCCCTCCCTCGCCGCCGAGCACGCCGAGCGCCTGCTGGCGCTCGGCGGGGCGAGGATCCTGGTCGCGGCCGGACCCGAGCTCGACCCCGCCTCATGGCTCACGGCCCGCACCGTGGCGGCATCGCTCCGCTGCTCGGCACTCTTCGCGCTGCGCCCCGTCGGCGCGCCCGGTGCCGCGCCCGCCCTGGAGCCGGTCGAGGGGGTCGAGGTCGCCTATCTGCACGTCGCGGCCACCGCCCAGCCGACGGAACTCCGTCCCGGTCTCGTGCCCCCGCAAGCCGGTGACCTGGCCGCGTACTTCCACACCGGCGGCACCACAGGCGCCCCCAAGCTGGCCGCGCACACCCACGCCAACGAGGTCACCGACGCCTGGATGATCGCGGCCAACAGCTCGTTGGACCCCGATTCCGTACTCTTCGCCGGGCTGCCGCTGTTCCACGTCAACGCCCTGGTCGTCACCCTGCTCGCACCGCTGCTGCGCGGTCAGCGCAGCGTGTGGGCCGGTCCCCTCGGCTACCGTGATCCGGCGCTGTTCCAGGTCATCTGGAAGATCGTCGAGCACTACCGGATCGCCACCCTGTCCGCCGTTCCGACCGTCTACGCCGGACTCGCCCGGGTGCCCCTCGACGCGGACATCACCTCGCTGCGCTTCGCGATCGTCGGGGCGTCGCCCCTGCCGCCGGCGGTACGCGCCGCGTTCGAGAACCACACCGGCGTCCCGCTGTGCCAGGGATACGGGCTGACCGAGGCCACCTGCGGCAGCGCCCGGAGCTTCCTGCGCGGACACCAGCGGCCCGAGGCGGCCGGCCAACGCATGCCCTACCAGCGGGTGAAGACGGTACGGATCGACAGCGACGGCCATTGGCACGACCTCCCGCAGGGCGAACCCGGCGTCCTCGCCATCAGCGGCCCCACCGTCTTCCCCGGCTACGTCGTCGGCCACGACGCCGACGGACCGCGCGTGGACTCCCTCGGCACCGTGCGCGACGGCTGGCTCAACACCGGTGACCTCGCTCGTGTGGACGCCGACGGCTTCATCCACCTGCTCGGCCGCGCGAAGGACCTGATCATCCGCGGCGGCCACAACATCGACCCCGCCGTCATCGAGGACGCGCTCCTCGCCCACCCGGCCGTCACCGGCGCGAGCGCCGTCGGACGCCCCGACCCGCACTCCGGCGAAGTCCCGGTCGTCTACGTCACCCTGGCCCCCGGCGGGACCGCCCCCGGCACCGACGAACTGCTCGCGTTCGCCGCACGACACGTACCCGAGCGGGCCGCGGCCCCCAAGGACGTCATCGTCCTGGCGGCGCTGCCCCTGACCGACATCGGCAAGCCGTCCAAGGTGCCCCTGCATCTCGACGCCACCCGGCGCGCCTTCGCCGGCGCCCTGGCCTCCCTCGGCTTCACCGACGCCGACCAGCAGGTCCGGTGCGACCTGATCAACGGCCGCCCGGTGGTGTCCCTGCCTCCGGTCTCCGACCCCGGCCTACGCCGCCGGATCACCGCCCAGCTCGCCCCGTACGGCGTGGACTGGGCCTTCGCCGACGCCGGCGGTCACGGGTGATCGCCACCGACGCTCGCGGCTACCAGGAGTTCGCCCGTACTGGTCAGGTCACCACATCGGGCCCGCGGCGCGCAGCAAGGACGCCCCCGCCGGGGTGAGGGTGTGCAGAACTGTCGGGCCGTTCCGGATCGTGGTGACGAGGCCCGCGTCGCGCAGCACGGTGGCATGTCTGCTGGCGGAGGATGCCGAGACCCCGGCGGCACGGGCGATCTCACCGGTCGTGGCGCCGGTGGCAGCGGCGCGCAAGGCGACCGCTCGGGCGCGCCCGAGCAGGGTGACCAAGGACTTCTCGGGGGCGTCGACGCCCTGCGGGGCGTCCGGGGGGCTCGGCTCGTGGAGGAGCGAGTACCAGAGCACGGGCGGCATCTCGGGGTCGGCGAAGGCGACCGGCTCACCCCAGTTGAAGTACGAGGGGACGAGAGTGAGCCCCCGTCCGTTCAGATACAGGTCCCGGTCCTCGACCTGCCGGGGATAGGCGACCTCCAGGACGGGAGGGCGCCAGCGCAGCATCGGTCCGAGTCCCGAAAGCATGCCGTGGACTCCGCCGTCCAGAAGCCCACGGGCACGCGCCGCCCGCTCCGCCTCGATCCGGGCCTGCGCCTGTTCCTCGTAGGGGGCGATCACCGCGTCGTGGTACGCCCGCAGCATCCCCACGAACTCCTTGCGCGCGTCCAGCCGCGCCAGCTGGCCGGCCCACGCGGGAGCGCCGCTGGCCCGGTCGAGGAGGGCCACTTCCTTCAGGACCTGCCGCGGAGGCGTGGCCAGAACGGATTCCAGTCCGGCGTCCAGGTCTCCCACCGCGTCAGCGGGCGTGAGGAAGTCCGGAAAGTACGCGGCCCTCGGGTACAAGGGCAGGAAGACGCTCCGCAGGACACGCCCCAGCTCCTTCTCGCGCGTCCGCTGCCGTGCCATGCGGTACCACCCGGCATAGGCCCACCGCCCTCTGCGCGACTGCAATCGGTGCATGCTCGCGGCGACTTCCCAGAGCGGATCGGGCGCGGCGGCGATCCTGGTTCTCGCCAGATCGGTATCGCTGAAATGAATGCGGAGCATGTCGTACCCCGTTCGTATCGTCGGCTGGGCGAGCGTAGGCCGCGGCGATCAATACGCGATAAACGGGGATTCAACGGAGATGAGGCGCCCGTTCAGCACGGCACACGCGGCGCATGCCCGTACGCCGTCAGGCGCCCCCCGTCGAGCGTCACCGTCCGGCGAGCAGGTCCGGCAGTTCGCGCATGTCGTGGAAGACGACGGTGCCCGCGCCTTCGAGCCGTTCGGCGGGCGTCGGGCCTCCCGTGTACCCGAAGGCCCGCATCCCCGCCGCCCGTGCCGCCGCGACGCCGGGCCCGCTGTCCTCGACCACCGCGCAGGCCGCCGGGTCGACGCCCATCCGCCGGGCGGCGTACAGGAAGAGATCGGGCGCGGGCTTGCCGCGGGGGACCTCGCTCGCGCTGTAGATCCGGCCGGCGAAGAAGTCGTACAGCCCGGTGCGGCCCAGGGTGTGGCGCATCTTCTCGTGGGAACCGCTGGAGGCGACGCAGGTGGGCAGGGTGAGGGCGGCGAGCGCCTCGGGCAGTCCGTCCACCGGCTCCAGGCCGAGATCGACCGCGTCCCGGTGGCGCTGGATCAGCCGGTTCCACCAGAGCCCGGCCGTCCGCTCGCCGAGCCGCTCGGTGAGCCGGCCGACGATCGACTCCTTGGAGCGCCCGATGAAGCGTTCGACCACTTCGTCGGCGGTGAGCGGCCAGCCCAACTCCGCTCCGAGCGCGACCTGGAGACGTACGGCGAGGCGTTCGGTGTCGACCAGGACACCGTCGCAGTCGAATATCACGAGTTCTATCGGCTTCATCGTTCCCGCAGGGTAGACGCCGCGGCACTCTACGCGGGCACCAACACCCGCTGGACGGACTTCACCCCCACCGGTGTGCTGCGCTCCACCGACGGCGGGCTGACCTGGCGCAACATCTCCCGGGGCATGCCGAACACGGACGCCCTGTCCCTGGCGGCCTCTGCCGACGGGCGGTACCTCGTCGCCGGCGTCGACCAGGGCGGTGTCCACCGCCTGGAGCTGGACGACTGAGGTCTCCGCTCGCATGCCGGACCGGTGCGGTCGCCGTACAGACGGTGACCGCACCGGGTTCACGTACGGCACCGGCTCCTCTCCCCGCGGAGCGATGAGTTTCGGACGGCCCGGCGGTCCACCCCGTATGGAAGACACCTCCCTCAAGGATCAGATCGATCTCGGGGCCGCCGCGGAGCGCGTCGCCCGGCTCGCGGAGGGCATCGCCGACGAGCGGCTCGACGATCCGACGCCCTGTCCCGACTACGCGGTACGGGAGCTGCTCGCTCACCTCGCCGGGCTCAGCGTCGCCTTCCGCGACGCGGCCCGCAAGCGGTTCGGGCCGACGACCGGCACGCCGCCCGGCACGTCCCGGCCGGTCCTGGCGGACGACTGGCGGACGGCCCTGCCGAAGGCACTGGCCGAGGTGGCCGCCGCCTGGCGGGAGCCGGACGCCTGGGAGGGCGACACCCAGGCGGGCGGGGTCGACCTGCCGGCCGCCGTCATGGGCCGCATCGCCCTCGACGAACTGCTGATCCACGGCTGGGACCTGGCGCGGGCGACGGGCCGGCCGTACGAGGCGAGCGAGGAGGAACTGAGGGTCTGCGAGGCCCTGTTGGCCCCGGCCGGCGACGCCCCCGACGAGGGCTTCTTCGGCCCCGTCGTCGCGGTCCCTGACGACGCGCCGCTACTGGACCGCGTGATCGGCCTCAGCGGCCGCCGCCCCGACTGGCACCCTGCCTAGGGCCGGTCCGGCGGTCTTCTGACGGGACGACCGGCGAACCTGCTCGGACCGGACGGGGCCGGTCCGGCACGGCTCAGCGCGTAGGTGGCGTGGCCTTCGCGCGGTGGCCGAGGTTGACGGCCGCGGCCCTGACCAGCACCGCCGGGTTCAGGAAGCGCAGCGGGCCGATCAGGCGGGACGCGAACAGGTGCATGTGCCGCGCCAGCGACGCGTCGCGTGCCGCCGCGGAGAAGATCAGCCGTTCCACCGGGTTGAAGGGGCGGGCCCTGGCGAAGTCGGCGGCCAGGAACTGGTGACCGGCCAGCCGGCGCCGGTGCGTTCGCGCGTACGCCGTGAGGGACTTGTCCAGGTCGCCTCGCCCGGTCACGGCCGGGCCGACCGCCTCGGCCAGCCAGCGCGCGGACTGCAGGGCCCACCCGCATCCCACCCCCCAGAGGGGATCGCCGGTCAGGGCCGCGTCGCCGATGAGGGCGACGCCCGGGGCGGTCGGCCTGCGGCTGTGCAGCGGGTGGTCGACCATCCCGATGATCTTCGTGACGCGCTCGGCGGAGTCGAGGGGCGGCGCCTCGGGCAGGGCGCGGACGAAGGCGGCGAAGCTGCCTTCCAGGTCCTTCCGGAAGGCCGGCAGACGCTTCTTGTCCGGGAGCACCGCCATGACGGTCACGCCGTCGTCGTTGGGGAACGCGTACGCCATGTCGGGTTCGAGGAACCAGACGTGCGCGATCCCGTCGCGCAGCGGGAGGTCGCGGAAGTGCGCGAGATAGCCGAACCGCGTGTTCTCGTGCCGGCGGAGGGGGATCTCGGCGTACTTCGCCACGGCCGAGTCCTTGCCGTCCGCGCCGACGACCAGGCGGGCGCGGATCTCGCGCTCACCGTGCGGTGTCGACGCGCGCACCCCCACGGTTCGCCCGGCCTCCCGGACCAGTCCGGTCACCTGGTGGCCGAGGAGCAGATCGACGCCGGGGGTCTCGGCCGCGCGGGACCTGATCAGCGGGTCGAGGGTGCTGCGCCGGACGTTGTACCCGTACGGGAGCGCGGGTCCCCCGGGTGCGGCCCTCGGCTCGATCCATCCCCAACGGGTGTGCCAGCGCGCGTCGTTGCGGACGGCTCCCGCCTTCTCGAGAGTGGGGACGAGGCCGAGTTCCTCCAGCACCGGGTAGGCGTTGGCCGTGATGGAGTGGGTGCACAGCACCTTGTACGCCTCGGGGTCCGAGCGGCGTTCCAGCAGGGCGACGCGGGCGCCGCGCCGGGCGAGCAGGATCGCCGCGGCGCTGCCGGCGAGGCTCGCTCCGCCGATGACGACGTCGTAGTCGGCGGAGTCGGTTCCCGTGCTCTCAGGCCTGGTCATGCGCCGATCGCTCCCTTCGGGGGGTGGTGCCGTTCGCGGGTGGGGAGTGGTGCACAGCCACAGCTGTCAGGAACATGACCAGTTGTCAAGAGGTGGGGCTCCTCCGGATCGGACGGCGGCCGATCGGGAGGAGCCCCTTCAGAACCAGCTCAGTTGATCGTCCACTGCTGCGAGGACGATCCGGTGTCGGCCTGTTGGGTGACCGGAGCGCCGTTGGTGGTGGACGCGGTGGTGAGCAGGAGGCCGCTCTTCACCGAGGCGACGGCGTAGGCGCCGTTCGCCAGTCGCGTCATGGTCCAGCGCTGGTTGGCGCCGCCGGTGCAGGTCCACTGGATCACCTTGGCGCCCGCGGCCGTGGATCCCCCGTCGACGTCGGCGCAGAGCCCCGACTCGGCGTTGGCGAGCTGGTAGGAGCCGTCCGTGCCGCGGGTGAACCGCCACGTCTGGTTGGCGCCGCCGTTCGGCGTCCAGGTGACCAGCTGCGTGCCCGCGGTGGTGCTGTGGCCCGGGTTGTCCAGGGCCTTTCCGCTCACGGTGAGGGTGTGGTCGCCGTCGGGGATCCCGCCCGGCGCCTGGCCGACCGCCGTGAGGGTCAGGGTCTGTTCCGCCGCGCCGCGCGTACCGCCCACCGCGTTGCCCGTGGTGTTGGTCCAGGTCCGGGTGGGGGTCGTCTCGGCCAGCCGGCTCGTGGCGGCGGACATGCCGATCACGAGACCGCTGTAGCGGTTGACGAGTCGGTACGTCCCGTCCGGCGAGCCGTCCGTGGCGGAGGCCCCGCGCAGCACGAACCACTGCTGCCCCACGGTGGGGCCGCCGGCCGGCGCCGCGGTGACCGTCGGCTTCGTACCCCAGGCGCGGTTGGCGGTGGTGGCCGAGTCGACGCCGAGGAGCTGTCCGGTGGCGGCGTTGGCGATCCTGTGCGATCCGTCGCCGTTGGCGGTGAAGATCCACGACTCCAGGGCGGCGCCGGTGGCGGACGGCACGGACGTGGTGGCCGAGCCGCCGGAGACCTGGGCGAGGACGCGGCCTCCCGCGCTGGCGATGCGGTAGGCCTTGCTCGTGTCGACGGGCGCGGCCGGCGCGGAGGAGTCGATCGCGAGGTTGACGTACTCGCTCGACGATCCGCCCGAGCACCCGAAGGAGCAGTAGGAGCGGAAGTTCTTGCCGACGATCCCGGAGCCGGTCTTGTTCACCCCGTCGAGGAACCAGCGGTACCACGACGCGTTCTTGTAGCTGCCCGTGTCGCCGAGACGGAACCACTTCTGGGTGGTGAGGTCGGCGGTGGCGTAGATCTCCTGGGGCGCGTTGCCGCTCTGGTCGACGGCCTGTGGCTCACCGATGTACAGGCCGAGGTGTGCGTTGTACGTGATGTCCATGACGAACAGCGGCGATGTGGCCGGCATCTCGCCCGCCGCGACCTGCTGGCTCACGGTGCCGGGGGTCGCCGGGTCGTACTCGCTCCCGACAGGGGTGTAGCCGGTCGTGTCGGCACCCCCCACCGGCGTCATGTTGCTCTCGCGGCCGCCGACACCGGGCTCGGTCCAGGCCCCGTCGTACCACTTCTTCCAGGAACCGGGCGCCATCTTCCCGGAGATGGGGGCGCGGGCCACGTGCGCGTGGAAGGCCTTCCAGCCGCCGCCCTTCTCCACGATGCGCGAGCCGTAGAAGGCGTAGAAGTACCCCGACGCGGTGTCGACGAACAGACGCTGGTCGCCGTCGCCGTAGTGGTAGGTCTGCTGCGGGAAGGCCGCCGTGTCGCCCCGACGGGTGCTGAAGGGGGAGGTGATGACGTGGTCCTTGATGGACCAGGTCCTGCCCTGGTCGGTGGAGACCGCGTAGTCGATCCCGTCGAAGTGGACGCCGTCGCCGAAGGGCTGGGGCGTGAACTCGTTGTGGACCAGGCCGTACCAGTCACCGGTGTCCGGATCGACCCACACCCCGGCGAGATCGCAGAAGTTCTTCTGCGAGTAGCCCGATCCGGCCGGTGGATAGGTGGACTCCAGGCCGGTCGGGCTGTTGTTGCACCGCCACGTCGTGTCGTTGTTCCTGTCGTCGGCGTTCGCCGGGTTCACCGCGTCGCTGAGGGCGGTCGACCGGACGGCGGTGTCGAAGTTCGTCCCGGTGTAGAAGTTCCACTTGCGCTCCTGCGTCGACCCGTAGAGCGCGTGGGCCTGCTGGAAGTAGAACGTGCCGTCCTTGTCGACGTAGGTGACGGCCGGGGTGTCGTCGGGGTGGGACCACGTGCCCTTCGCACCGACGGTGACGCTGTACGTGGCGGCGGTCGCGGTGGCGGTCGCGGCGGTGGTGGCCCCCGACGCCTGGGGGCTCGCCGGTGCCGCGGCGGTGCCTCCGGCGACCGCGAGGGTCACGGCGACGACCGTACCGATCAGACTTCTTCGAGGAGTTGACAAGGGTGACTCCCTGGCTGGTCTCCGTGCGCAGCCCTTCGTGGCGGCGGCTGGTTACACAGAAGCGCCCGGTGCGAGCCGTGCACATAGACCCTTGACCGCGGGGCTTGGACTTTCCGGACTACGGCTCCTGCCGCAGCCGGGCGAGCTCCGTCTCGACGGCCTCCGCCATGAGCGTGCGCGCGTGGTCGATCGTGAGGCCGCCGCTCAGCCAGCGCATGCTCAGGCCCTCCAGCAGGGCCGTGAGCCGTTCGGCGGCCGCGGCGAGCCCGGCCGCCGGCGCCAGGGGCCGCACCTGGCCGAGGAGGCCGGCCACCTCCTGCACCCAGACCAGGGTCGCGCGGGCGAGGTCCTCGCGCAGGACGGGGTCGAAGACGGCGCTCGCGCGCAGCTCGCCCCAGGCCGTGCTGTTCTCCCGCACCTCCGGGGTGTCCTGGAGCTCCAGGAGCAGCACCTGTTCGAGCTCCTCGAGGGGGCCCAGCGGCTCCGTCGTCCCGGCCCGCGCGGCGGTGTAGCGCTCGGCGCGCGCGTTGATGAACTCCAGCGTGTGCCGCAGGATTCCGGTGCGGTCCTTGAAGTGGTAGTAGATCAGACCGGTGGAGACCCCCGCCTCTTCGGCCAGCTCCTCCACGCGCAGCCCGCGGACCCCGCGCCGGGCGATGAGCCGGGCGGCCGCTTCCAGGATCTGAGTACTACGAGATGCCATGTCACGAACCCTATCCGGCCCCCGGCGGGCGGTACCCGCGTCCGGCTTCCCCTGCCCGCCGGACCTCGCTCAGCCGTTCCGCCGGTCCTGGCTCAGCACGACCGTGACGGGCCCGCCGCCGGAACCGCCCTCGACCAGGTGCGCGACGACGAGACGTCGGCCGTCGACGCTGCGGACACAGAAGGGCCGTTCGTCGGCGAGCTCGTCGAACGGCAGGCTCGTCACTGGTTCCGCGTCGATCCCCCGCTCGCAGTCGGCGGGGCCGAGCACGTACCCGGCGGCGACGAACGCGTCGGCGTCCTCGGGAAGCACGAAGCCGCCCTTGTCGCGCGCGAGGGACCACTCGGCGGTGTCGGCGGGCGTCACCTTCCCGGCCCCCAGGTCGAACTCGTAGCCGTCGTCCGGCGCGGTCAGTTCCACGTCCGCGTAGCCGGGGACGTACGAGGATCCGGCCGGCGTCGCGACACCGGGATCCGGATCGGCGTACCAGTACGCGAACCCGGCCGCCACCGCCAGCGCGGCGAGGACGGCGGCGCCGCCCGCCACCAGAGCCGTCCGCCCGCGCCGGCTCCCACGCCGGCCGCGCCGTGCGGCCGGTCCGCCCGGCGCGCCCTCACCCGCCGCGACCCGCTCCGTGGGCACCGGGATCGCGGGTGCGGCTGCGCGTGCGGGCGTGGATGCGGGTGCGGCCGCCCGCGTCGGACGGTCGTGCGGCGAAGGCCCGTCGAGGGCAACGGGAGGCGCGAGCTCGCCAGACGGCGCGAGCTCGCCGGACGGCCCGAGTCCGCCGGACGGCCCGAGTCCGCTCGGCGCACCGAGCGCGCCGGACAGCCCGAGCGCGCCGGGAGCCGGTGAGTGGACCGCCGCGGGGTGCGCGCGGACGGCGGCGATCAGCTCGGTGGGAGTGGGGCGCCGCTCCGGGGCGTTGGCCAGGCAGTGCCCGACGAGCTCGCGGAGTTCCACCGGTACGCGCGAGAGGTCGGCGGGCTCGTGGACCACGCGGTAGAGGGCCGCCGACTCGGGCCCCGCCCCGAAGGGCAGGGCGCCCCCGGCCACGTACGCGGCCAGCGCGCCGAGCACGAAGACGTCGGTCGCGGGTGTCACCGCGTGCCCGAGGGACTGCTCGGGGTCGGTTGACTGAAAATCCAGTCAGTGTCACAGTGGCGCCCACGGCCGCCCCCACTCACGCCGCTGACCAGCCGCCTCCACAGCTGCCGTCCGCGTGAGGCCACGGCCCGCGATTCCGCCGCCGCACCGCGATCCGCCGGCCGCCGGCCGCCGCCGGATACTCTCGCCAGCCCATGATCGGAGCACGCTGTGTCCCCCTTCCTCTCCTCCCGTCGCACCGCCTTGCGCGCCTTCGCCGGAATCGGCGCCGCCCTCGGCCTCGGCGCCGCCGCCTGCGGCCCGGAGGAGTCCGCGCTCGGCGGTCCGGCCAGCGCCCCCGCCCGTACGCCGGCCGCCGACGGGGAGCTTCGCTTCGGCGCCGAGTGGGAGAGCCACACCCGTACGTTCATGTCCTGGCCCGCCCTCGCCTCCGTCTGGGAGGACGACCTGCCCTACGTACGCGAGGACATCGCCCGTATCGCGCGGGCCGTCGGCGAGTACGAGGCGGTCGTGATGACGGCCCGACCCGACCAGGTGGCGGCGGCGCAGCGGGCCTGCGGCAGTCAGGTCGAGGTCATCCCGCTCGCCGTCGACGATCTGTGGGCCCGCGACACCGTCCCCGTCTTCGTCGAGGACTGCGGCAAGGTCGTCGGAGTCGACTTCAACTTCAACGGCTGGGGCGACAAGCAGGAACACACCAACGACGCCCAGGTCGGCCGCAAGCTCCTCGCCGAGTACGGCATCCCCCGCGAGCGGGCACCGCTCGTCGCCGAGGGCGGCTCCTTCGAGACCGACGGCGCGGGCACCCTCCTCCTCACGGAGAGCTCGATCGTCAACGACAACCGCAACCGCGGGAAGAGCCGGGACCAGATCGAGGACGAGCTCGTCGAGACCCTCGGCGTGGAGAAGGTGATCTGGCTCGCGGGCGTCCGCGGCGAGGACATCACCGACGCGCACGTCGACAGCCTCGTACGGTTCACCGCGCCCGGCGTGGTCCTGCTCGACCAGGCGTTCCCCGGCACTCCCCCGGACTCCTGGTCCCGCTCCGCCGACCAGGCCCGCTCGGTGCTCGAGAAGGCGACCGACGCGCACGGCCGGCGCTTCGAGATCATCGACCTGCCCCAGCCCGACCTCGACAGGATCACCGGCGAGGGCGACGACTTCGTCTCCACCTACGCCAACTTCTACGTCGCCAACGACTCCGTCTTCCTGCCCAGGTTCGGCGACCGGAAGGCCGACGCGCGGGCGAAGGCCATCCTGAAGGAACACTTCCCCCAGCGGGACATCGTCCAGGTGCAGATCGACACCATCGCCTCCGGCGGCGGCGGGATCCACTGCTCCACCCACGACCAGCCCGGCAGGCCCGCCGCCTGACGCCCTCCCCCGGTCGGGAGGCACCCGGCGCCGTGGCTCACGGCGTCCAGTACCGCGCGAGCGCTCCTTCCCGGTACGGCGCCGGGCTCACGCTCAGTTCGCCCGCGAAGGGGCGGTCGAGGACGAGGACCAGGAGCAGGCTGAAGCCGATGAGGGCGGCGACGGAGGCGACGAAGAGGAGCTGGATCCGCAGTCTGCGCATGCCGTAGAGGAAGGTGAGCGGGATCAGGACGAGCGCGCCGCCGAAGGCCAGGGCCTGGAGCGGCGGGGGCAGTTGCCGCTCCGCCATCGTCAGACGGGCCCGCCGCTGGGACGCGACGTCGTTCAGGCGGCCGACGGCCTCCTCGTAGAAGACCTCCTCGCGGGCGGTCCTCGGTTCGTACGTCTGGAGCACTTCGTAGACGGCCTGGAACTCGCCGGCGGTGGATTCATGTGCGGGGAGTGCAGGGACCTGACGGGCCGTCGCCGCCCGCCCGGCCGGCGGGGTGAGGGGCGGTTGCCCACCCGACCCTCATCCGCGCGGGCGGTGGAGCACGCGCCGTTCGCCCGCGCCGTCGTGCGCCGTCGCTCCGCGAAGCCCCCGAGAGTCCACACCATCGAGTGAGCCGCCGTCGCCGGGCCGCACGCGAGGGACAGGACGGCGAGGGGCCGGGGCGCGGGCAACCGGAGGACGGGCGCCCTGATCGGACCGCCGGTTCGTCCGTTCCTCCAGCTCTCCTCGCATTCACCATGGGTACTCCCACAGAATTGTTGCAGATGCGAGCTTGACCGCCCTACGGTGTCGCATGTGCAATGCCGGTCGCCCGCACCGACCCGCTCCGCATCTTCCTGTCGCCCAAGGAGCTCCGACCCTCATGGCCTTCTCCCGCACCCGCACCTTCTCCGGACGCCGTACCGCCGCCGCGGTGCTCACCGCCGCCCTCCTCGTCCCGCTCGCCGCCTGCGGTGGCGACGGCTCCGACGACGCCACGAAGGGTGCCGGCGCCTCCGGATCCACGGGCGGGGCGCCGGCCGCGAAGCTGACGGTGCTCGCCGCCGCCTCGCTCACCGACGTCTTCGAGACGGCGGGCGCAACCTACGAGAGGTCCCGCCCCGGCACGGAGATCACCTTCTCCTTCGCGGGCTCCCAGGAGCTCATCGCGCAGGTCGCCCAGGGCTCCCCCGCCGACGTCCTGGTCACCGCCGACAGGAAGAGCATGGACAAGGCCGCGGCGGACACCGGTACCCCGGCCGTCATCGCGAAGAACCGGCTCGTGATCGCCACCGGCGAGGGCAACCCCTTCAAGGTCGACGAGCTCAAGGACCTCGCGGACCCCGGGCTCAAGGTCGTCCTCGCCGCGCCCGAGGTGCCGGCGGGCAAGTACAGCAAGAAGGTCCTCGACGCCCAGAGGATCACCGTGAAGCCGGTGTCGCAGGAGCCCAACGTCCGCGCCGTCCTCAGCAAGGTCGAGCTGGGCGAGGCCGACGCCGGTCTCGTCTACAGGACGGACGCCGAGAGCGCCAAGGACAAGGTCGACGCCGTCGAGATCCCCGACGCGCAGAACGCCGTCGCGGAGTACCCGGCCGCCACTCTGAAGGACTCCGGGCACGCCGAGGCCGCCGCCGCCTTCGTCACCTGGCTGTCGTCCCCCGAGGCCCGGAAGATCCTCCAGGACGCCGGCTTCCAGGAGCCGTAGCGGAGACGCGGCCGACGCGGTCAGCGATCCCGGTGGTGCGGCTTGAGCCGGCGCAGGGTGTAGCCGTCGCGGGCCGGGTCCAGGGGCCGGGTGGCCTGCTTGAAGAGGTACTCGGCCCGCTCGTACGAGAGCCTGCGGCAGCCCGTGTCGGGGCACAGGTCGGACGTCTCGGGCGTACGGGCGGGGCCGGGGCGGCGGTCCGAGAGGAACACCGGGCCGAGCGTCCGGCCCGCGAGCAGCCGGGGCAGGAGCCGGGCCGTACCGGCGCGCCAGCTCACCCACGTACCGTCGGCCCGGGCCCGGCGGTCGTCGAGGTCCAGGTCCTCGACGTTCAGGGAGGGCCGCATCAGGTCGTCGCCGGAGGTCGCCGAGTACCCCTCGTTGAAGATGAGGTAGACGACTTCGAGGACCGAGGAGAGCCGCTCGGCCAGGTGGTCGCCGTCCGGCAGCTCGAAGGGGACGCGCCGCTCCGCCAGGGTCCGCTTGGCCGCGGCGACGCGCTGGGTGATCACCGTCTCGGTGACGAGGAAGGCGCGGGCGATCTCCTCGGCCGTCAGTCCGCCGAGCAGCCGGAGCGTGAGCGCGGCGCGGGACTCGGTCGGCAGCACCGGGTGGCAGGAGAGGAAGACGAGCCGCAGGACGTCGTCCGGTTCGTCGTCCGGCCGCGCTTCGGGTGCCCGCACCGCCTGGTCCTGGCGCTGTCCCAGTTCGTGGGCGAGCTGCTCCTGCTTGCGTTCGAGGCGCTGGGAGCGGCGGAGGTGGTCGAGGGCCCGTCGTTTGGCGGTGGTCGTCAGCCAGGCGCCGGGATTGTCGGGGACTCCCGAGACGGGCCACTGTTCGAGGGCGGCGACGAGGGCGTCCTGGGCGAGCTCCTTGGCGAGGCCGACGTCGCGCACCACGCGGGTGAGCGAGGCGACGATCTTCGCCGACTCGAGTTTCCAGGCCGCATCGACAGTGCGGTGAACGTCCTGCAGCACAGGAACGATCACAGCACCCGCCGCGGCCCGGTCGCAAGCCGCGGGGGTGCTGTGATCAGAGGGAGTGGACTACTCGGAAGTCATGGGAAGCCCCCTGCGGTCAGGGGCCGAAGACCTCCTGGACCACGCTCTCCCCGTCCCCGACGATCCGGCGGAAGCGGCGGGCCAGCTCGATCGCCTCCTCCTTGGAGCGGACCTCGATCAGCGCGAAGCCGGCCACGGCCTCCTTGGCCTCGGCGAAGGGCCCGTCGGTCACGGTGATCTCGTCCCCGGCGGAGGTCACCCGGACGCCGCCGGGCTCCAGGCCGCCGGTGGCCAGGAGCACACCGGCCGCCGTCAGCTCCTCGATGAACCGGCCCATCTCGGCGTACAGCTTCTCGTCGGGGGCGGTGTCGGTCGGCTTGGTCGTCATCAGGTAGCGCATGGGTTCCGTGTACCTCTCGTCGTGATCCTGGCGGGTGCTGCTGTCCACACGTCGAACAAGCGATGTGACAGGGAATGGGGGCGTTCCCTGTCACATCGCCGGAACGACGTCTCAGCGAACCGAGCAGCAGATCGCCCCCACCGGAAGAGAGACACCCATCATGGCCACCGTCCAGACCGTCGCCCCGCCCCCTCCCGAGTCACCAGCACCCGCCCCCTGCTCACCGTCGCGGTCGTGGCGCAGCCCCTGTGGGCCGTCGTGGCCCTGACCCAGGCCGCCACCCGCGACGGCTACGACATCACCCGCCACCCGCTGAGCGCCCTCAGCAACGGGTCCCTCGGCTGGATCCAGATCAGCAACTTCGTTCTCGCCGGTGTCCTGACCGTCATCGGGGCCGGCGGTCTGCGCCGGGCCCTGCGGGGGACTCCCGGCGGCACCTGGGCGCCGCGGCTCGTCCGGATCAGTGGTGTCGGCATGATCGCGGCGGGGGTGTTCGTGATGGACCCGGCCGACGGCTTCCCCGTCGGTACGCCGGACGGGGTGCCCGCCGCCCTGTCGTGGCAGAGCTTCGCCCACTTCGCCGCCGGCTCGGTCACGTTCACCGCGCTGATCGCCGCCTGCTACGTCCTGGGCCGTCACTTCGGCCGCGCCGGGATGCGGGGGCTCGCCGTCGGTTCCCGGGTCGCGGGTACGGCGCTGCTGCTCGGCAACGGCTGGGCGATGAGCGGCGGCACAGCCGGGACGCTCACCCTGGCCGTCGGGGTGATCACCGCGATGGTGTGGATCTCCCTGGTCGCCGCCCGGTACCGCCGCGCCCTCTGAGCGTGCGGTCGTCGCGGTCGGGCCCTCAGCCCCTGGTCAGTTCCTTCAGCGCGGTGTTGAGCTGGAGGACGTTGACCCGGGGCTCGCCGATGAAGCCGAGGACGCGGTCGTCGGTGTGGTCGGCGACGAGCTTGTCGACCCGGGCGACGGTGAGCCCGTTCCGCTCGGCGATCCGGTGGACCTGGAGCTTCGCGTACTCCGGGGAGATGTGCGGGTCCAGGCCGGAGGCCGAGGAGGTGACCGCGTCGGCCGGGACGTCGGAGGCCTTGACCGTGTGGCCGGCCGTCGAGTTGTCCTTGATCACGGCCGCCTTGGCGTCCTTGACCCACTGGATCAGGTCCTCGTTGTCGCCGGAGCGGTTGGTGGCGCCGGAGAGGATCAGCTTGTACCGGCCGTTGACGGTGTTGGTGCCCAGGCCGTTGGACGGGCGCGGCTGGAACCAGCGGAGGTCCGGGGCGGCGGTCTCCTCGCCGTCCTTGAGGGGCAGGTCATAGGTCTGGCCGATCAGTTCGGAGCCGACGACCCTGCCGCTCGCGTCCTTGATCTCGGAGCCGTTCGCCTTGCCGGGGAAGGCGAGTTGGGCGATGCCGGTGACGGCGAGCGGGTAGAGGACGCCGGTGATCACGGTCAGGACGAGGAGGGCGCGGAGGCCGGCCAGGAGCACACGGCCGGTGTTCGCTGCTGAGTTGTTCATCGTGGGTCAGCCGATTCCGGGGATGAGGGAGAGGAGCACGTCGATGATCTTGATGCCGATGAACGGGGCGATCAGGCCGCCGAGTCCGTAGATTCCGAGGTTGCGCCGGAGCATCGAGTCGGCGCTGGACGGCCGGTAGCGGACGCCCTTGAGGGCGAGTGGCACCAGGGCGATGATGATCAGCGCGTTGAAGATGACGGCCGAGAGGATCGCGGACTCGGGCGAGGCCAGGCCCATGATGTTGAGCTTGTCCAGGCTCGGGTAGGCGACGGCGAACATCGCGGGGATGATCGCGAAGTACTTCGCCACGTCGTTGGCGATCGAGAAGGTCGTCAAGGCGCCTCGGGTGATGAGGAGTTGCTTGCCGATCTCGACGATCTCGATGAGCTTGGTCGGGTTGGAGTCGAGGTCGACCATGTTGCCGGCCTCCTTCGCGGCCGACGTGCCCGTGTTCATGGCCACGCCGACGTCGGCCTGGGCCAGCGCGGGGGCGTCGTTGGTGCCGTCGCCGGTCATCGCGACGAGCTTGCCGCCCGCCTGTTCCCGCTTGATGAGGGCCATCTTGTCCTCGGGGGTGGCCTCGGCGAGGAAGTCGTCGACACCCGCCTCCTCGGCGATGGCCTTGGCGGTCAGGGGGTTGTCACCCGTGATCATGACCGTCTTGATGCCCATGCGGCGCAGCTCGTCGAACCGCTCCCGCATGCCCTCCTTCACGACGTCCTTCAGGTGGATGACACCCAGGACCCGCGCGCCCTTGCCGTCCTCCAGAGCCACAAGCAGCGGCGTGCCACCAGCCTGGGAGATCCGGTCGGTGAGCGCCTGCGCGTCCTCGGCGACACTTCCGCCCCGCTCCTTCACCCATGCCACGACCGAACCGGTCGCCCCCTTGCGGACCTTGCGGCCGTCCACGTCGACGCCCGACATACGGGTCTGGGCGGTGAACGCGACCCACTCGGCGTGTGCCAGTTCGCCCTGGTGGCGCTCGCGCAGACCGTACTTCTCCTTGGCGAGGACCACGATCGAGCGGCCCTCGGGCGTCTCGTCCGCGAGCGACGACAGCTGGGCCGCGTCCGCCAGTTCGGCCTCCGTCGTCCCCGCCACCGGGGCGAACTCCGCGGCCTGGCGGTTGCCGAGGGTGATCGTGCCGGTCTTGTCGAGCAGCAGGGTCGACACGTCACCGGCGGCCTCGACCGCGCGCCCCGACATCGCGAGGACGTTGCGCTGCACGAGCCGGTCCATGCCCGCGATGCCGATCGCGGAGAGCAGGGCGCCGATGGTCGTCGGGATCAGGCAGACGAGCAGGGCCGTCAGGACGATCATCGAGGTCTGCTGGTCGGCGCCCGCGTAGATCGCGAACGGCTTGAGGGTGACGACGGCGAGCAGGAAGACGATCGTGAGGGACGCGAGGAGGATGTTGAGGGCGATCTCGTTGGGGGTCTTCTGGCGGGCCGCGCCCTCGACGAGGTTGATCATCCGGTCGATGAACGTCTCACCGGGCTTCGTCGTGATCTTGACGACGATCCGGTCGGAGAGGACCTTCGTGCCGCCGGTGACCGCGCAGCGGTCGCCGCCGGACTCGCGGATGACCGGAGCCGACTCGCCGGTGATGGCAGACTCGTCGACGGAGGCCACGCCCTCGACGACGTCGCCGTCACCGGGGATGACGTCGCCGGCCTCGCAGACCACCAGGTCGCCGACGCGCAGCTCGGTGCCGGGGACCTGCTCCTCGCCCGTCTTGGTGATCCGCCGGGCCACGGTGTCGGTCTTGGCCTTGCGCAGGGTGTCGGCCTGGGCCTTGCCGCGGCCCTCGGCGACCGCCTCCGCCAGGTTGGCGAAGACCGTCGTCAGCCACAGCCAGGCGGTGATCGCCCAGCCGAACCAGTCGCCCGGGTTCTTGATCGCGAGGACGGTGGTGACGACCGAGCCGATCAGCACCACGAACATCACCGGCGACTTGACCATCACGCGCGGGTCGAGCTTCCTGACCGCGTCGGGGAAGGACGTGATCAGCTGCTTCGGGTCGAACAGTCCCCCGCCGATCCGTCCGGGGGCCTGGGCCTGGTGTCCCGCGGGTACGTCCGCGTGCGGTGCCCGGGTGGAAGTGACGGTGCTCATGCTGCGAGCCCTTCGGCGAGCGGTCCCAGCGCGAGGGCCGGGAAGTAGGTGAGACCGGCGATGATCATGATCGTGCCGACCAGGAGGCCGGTGAACAGCGGCTTCTCCGTGCGGAGCGTGCCCGCGGTCTCGGGGACGGGCGTCTGCTCGGCGAGCGAGCCGGCCAGGGCGAGGACGAACACCATCGGCAGGAACCGGCCGAGCAGCATCGCGATGCCGATCGTCGAGTTGAACCACTGCGTGTCCGCGTTCAGACCGGCGAAGGCCGAGCCGTTGTTGTTGGCGCCGGACGTGTAGGCGTAGAGGATCTCGGAGAAGCCGTGCGCGCCGGAGTTCGTCATGGAGTGGGACGGGGTGTCCAGCGCCATGGCGACGGCGGTGAATCCGAGGACGAGCGCCGGGGTGATGAGGATGTAGCAGGCCGCGAACGTGATCTCGCGGGTGCCGATCTTCCTGCCCAGGTACTCGGGGGTCCGGCCCACCATCAGGCCGGCGATGAACACCGCGATGACCGCCATGATCAGCATGCCGTAGAGACCGGAGCCGACACCGCCGGGCGCGATCTCGCCGAGCTGCATGCCGAGCATCGTGATGCCGCCGCCGAAGCCCGTGTAGGAGGAGTGGAAGGAGTTGACCGCGCCGGTCGAGGTGAGCGTGGTCGCCACGGCGAAGATCGACGAGCCGCCGATCCCGAACCGGGTCTCCTTGCCCTCCATCGCACCGCCTGCGAGGTCGAACGCCGGTCCGTTGTGGGCGAACTCGGTCCACATCATCAGGCCGGTGAAGACGAGCCAGATGGTGGCCATCGTGCCGAGGATCGCGTACCCCTGCCTGAGCGAGCCGACCATGCGGCCGAAGGTCCGGGTCAGGGCGAACGGGATGACGAGGATCAGATAGATCTCGAAGAGGTTCGAGAGCGGGTCGGGGTTCTCGAAGGGGTGGGCCGCGTTGGCGTTGAAGTAGCCGCCGCCGTTCGTGCCCAGCTCCTTGATGACCTCCTGCGAGGCGACCGCGCCGCCGTTCCACTGCTGCGAACCGCCCAGGAACTGCCCGACCTCGTGGATCCCGGAGAAGTTCTGGATCGCGCCGCAGGCGACCAGGACCAGCGCGCCGATCACCGAGATCGGCAGCAGGATCCGTACGACGCCCCGGACCAGATCGGCCCAGAAGTTGCCCAGCTCACCGGTACGGGACCGGGCGAAGCCGCGGACGAGGGCGACCGCCACGGCGATGCCCACCGCCGCCGAGACGAAGTTCTGCACCGCGAGGCCGCCGGTCTGCACGACGTGGCCCATGGCCTGCTCGCCGTAGTACGACTGCCAGTTGGTGTTCGCCACGAACGAAGCGGCGGTGTTGAACGCCTGGTCCGGGTCGATCGAGACGAAGCCGAGCGAGCCGGGCAGCGAGCCCTGGAGCCGCTGGAGCAGGTAGAGGAAGAGGACGCTCACGGCGGAGAAGCCGAGGACGCCGCGCAGGTAGGCGGGCCACCGCATCTCGACACCCGGGTTCGCGCCGATGCCCCGGTAGATCCACTTCTCGACGCGCAGGTGCTTCTCCGAGGAGTACACCCGGGCCATGTAGTCGCCCAGCGGACGGTACGAGAGGCCCAGCGCGGCGATCAGCGCGAGGAGCTGGAGAATCCCAGCAAATACAGGACTCATGCTCGGACTCAGAACCTCTCCGGCTTGACGAGGGCGAGGACGAGATAGCCGAGGAGGCCGGCGGCCACCAGCAGACCGATGATGTTTTCGGCACTCACAGCTTGGCCACCCCCTTGGCGATGAAGGCCACCAGAGCGAAGACCGCGATCGTGGTGACGACGAAGGCCACATCGGCCATCGTGAGCTCCCGGATGCAGGAAGAAGGAAGAACGGATTCTCGGACGAGATGAGAAAACCGCGTTTCAGCCGGGGTACGGCCCTCCTTAACGCGCCCCATACGTCCCGAAGCGTGCTCTTGACGCCTCCTCTACGCGCTCACGCCTCCGGCCGGGCTCGTCGGAGGCCGACGTCGGCCGAGGTCCTCGCCCTCGGCCGACGTGCCGCCTGCCTGGGTCCGTCGGGGGCGGCCTCCGCCGGCCGGCCCCAGGTCGGGGGCTGGAAGGTGGCTCCTTCGTAGGCGGGGAGGTGGATCGTGGAGCCGCAGGAGCAAGTCTCCCGCGGAGTCGCGGAGTCGGGCGCGGTAGTGCCAGGCGCAGGCGAAGCCGGTGACGGAGTACGAGAAGGCGACCAGGAGGCCGAGGGAGAGGAGCGCGTCGCCGAGGAAGTCGGCGGAGAGGGCGGTGAGGCCGATGAGGACGGCGGCGGTGGCCGCCGCCCAGCTGACGGTGCCGACGGCGGGGGTCCCGTAGCGGGGGTGGACACGGGCGAGGGCCCGCGGCAGGGCCCGGTGGGCGGCCATGGAGGGCGAGCCGCGGGGGCCGGACACCAGACAGCTGAGCAGGGCCGAGACCGCCGAGACGCACACGGCGAGCTCGACGACCTTGGAGAGCGGGCCGCCCAGGGCGTGCGGGGCGAGGGAGGCGAGGACGTTGCCCGCGGTCTCCTCGTCGCCGAGGCCGAGGCCCGCGCCGTCGGCGGCGGTGCCGGCGAAGGCGAGCGCGGCGCAGGCGGTGAACAGGTACGTGCAGAGCACGACGAGCGTGGACAGGACGGCGGCGCGGCCGGGAGTGCGGGCGCTGTCCTCGGTCTCCTCGTTGACGGTGATCAGGGCGTCCCAGCCCCAGTAGATGAACAGGCACAGGACGACCGCCTCGGCCATGGCGCCCGCTTCGGTGAAGGCGAAGGGGTCGAACCAGGCGAGCGAGGGCGTGGCGGCGCCGTCCCGGGCGAACGCGGCGGCCCCGAAGCCGATCAGCGCGACCAACTGCAGTCCGACCAGGACGTACTGGACTCCGGCCGCCAGCTGGACGCCCCGATAGGCGAGCAGGGCGACCAGCAGGATGATCAGCAGCGCCGTACCGGTGACGGCCGCGGGGCTCGCGGCGAGCGCGTCAAGGCCCAGCAGGGCGAGCAGGTGCGCCGCGCCGACCTGGGACAGTGCGGCCCTCGCGATGAGCGTGGCGGTCTGGGGCACCCATCCTCCGGCGACCCAGCCGGCCGCCGGGCCGAAGGCCCGCGTGACCCACACGAAGGTGGTCCCGCAGTCGGGCATCTCTTAGCGACGTTCAGATATCGGGTTCACGGCAGAGCGAGGGGCGAGGCGCAGGTGGCACGACGCAAGGACCAGGACGCCCGGCGGGCCCAGCTGGCGGAGGCGGCCGAGCGGGCCCTCCTCGCGCGCGGCCTGGAGGGACTGCGACTGCGGGACGTCGCCGAGGAGGCCGGCATGACCTCGGCCGCGGTCCTGTACTACTACTCCGACCTCGACCAACTGATGCGCGAGACCTTCCAGCAGGCCATCGACCGCTTCTGCCGCGAGCGCGAGACGACGGCCGAGACCTTCGACGACGCCCGCCACCGGATGCACTCCTGCATCGCCGCCGGGGTCGCCACCGGCCCCGACGACCGGCTCCCCCGACTGCTCTTCGAGTACTGGCCCCGCAGCCTGCGCGACCCGCGGGCCGCGGCCCTCGACAGCACGTTGACGGAACGTCAGATCGCGGTCTACTACGGCATTCCCGTACTCGGGCAGGCCCAGGGGCACTTCCGGCTGACCGTCCCCGCGCGCACCGTCGCCGCGTGTCTCGTCGCCATGGAGGACGGCTTCCAGATGAAGGTGCTCGCCGGCCGCAGGACCCGCCCGGGAGGTCGTCGCCGCCCTCTACACGTACGTCCACGCCGCGACGGGCTGCGACCTGGCCGCACGGGCGGGGTAGACCGGACCACCCGTCACACCGGCCGGACCACTCGTCAGATCGCGGGGGCCACCTGCCACATCGCCGGAGCCACCTGCCCCATCGGCCGGACCGCCCGGGAACCATCCTCCGCGTCGCCACGTTCTACAGAAGCGTAGAAGCACATCGACGACGTCTGGAGTGACCGGCCATGGCCCTGTGGGACCGCATCAAGGAATCCGCATCGACGATGCAGACCCAGCTGACGGAGAAGAAGAACGACCTGAAGAGCGGCGCCTTCCGCGACGCCAGCATGGCGATGTGCGCGCTCGTGGCCGCCGCCGACGGGACGATCGACCCCTCCGAGCGCCGCCGGGTCGCACAGCTCATCTCGACGAACGAGGTGTTGCAGAACTTCGACGCGACCGACCTCCAGCGCCGCTTCGACGAGAACCTCAACAAGCTGACGGCCGACTTCGACTTCGGCAGGGTCAGCGTGCTCCAGGAGATCGCCAAGGCGAAGAAGAAGCCGGCCGAGGCCCGCGCCGTCATCCAGATCGGCATCGTCATCGGTGGCGCCGACGGCGACTTCGACAAGACGGAGCAGGCCGTCGTCCGCGAGGCCTGCTTCACCCTCGGCCTGCCGCCGCACGAGTTCGACCTCTGACCCGTCAGGCGTCACCCCTCGGGATCGCCGGGCTCCGCGGCAAGGAGTGCGCGCAGGAGCAGCTCGTCGTGCGGGGAGAGCGCGGTGACGAAGCTGGCCAGCACGGCCTGACGGTCCGTCTCCGCGTCCAGCACCTTGCGCATCCGGAGCGCGGCGAGGCCCGCCTCGTCGGCCACGGCCGTCCAGACGAAGGAGCGCCCCGCGCGTTCGCGCTCGACGGCGCCCTTGCCGTGGAGCCGGGTCAGGATCGTGATCACGGTGGTGTAGGCCAGGTCGCCGCCGAGGCGCTCCTGCACCCATGCGGCGGGCACCGGCCCG
This sequence comes from Streptomyces sp. NPDC055103, assembly GCF_053607625.1. Classification (NCBI taxonomy): domain Bacteria; kingdom Bacillati; phylum Actinomycetota; class Actinomycetes; order Kitasatosporales; family Streptomycetaceae; genus Streptomyces; species Streptomyces sp. NPDC055103. The sequence goes on along the minus strand of NZ_JBSGTX010000050.1, from coordinate 13,304 downwards.
GCGGCGCCCTTGAGAACGGAGAGGACGTGCGCCTCCAGCTTTCCCTGACCGCGCCTGCGCGGTGAGAGCTCCGCCTCGCCCTCGCCCCGATCCGCCATGTCGCCGCCCCCTCCCACCGGTTCCGTACCCGTACCCGTCACGCGCCGGAGGCCCGCCACTCGCCGGAGGCCCGGACGCCGGTCACCGGTCACCGGACGCCCGGACGCCGGTCACCGGACGCCGGTCGTCCATCGTACGACCGGCTCGTCGCAGGTCAGAAGACGGAGAGCCCCGTGATGGTGGTGAAGCGGTCCAGGGCGGCGACGCCGGCGACCGAGTTGCCTCGCTCGTCGAGACCCGGGCTCCAGACGCAGAGGGTGCAGCGTCCCGGAACGACGGCGATGATGGCGCCGCCCACTCCGCTCTTGCCGGGGAGCCCGACCCGGTAGGCGAAGTCGCCGGCGGCGTCGTAGGTGCCGCAGGTCATCATCACGGCGTTGACCTGCTTGGCCTGGCTGCGGGTGAGCAGCCGGGAGCCGTCGGAGCGGATGCCGTGCCGGGCGAGGAAGCCGGTGGCGACGGCGAGATCGGCGCAGGAGGCCTCGATGGAGCACTGCCTGAAGTACTCGCGGAGCAGGGTCGGCACGGGCGTGGAGATGTTGCCGTAGGAGGCCATGAAGTGGGCGAGGGCGGCGTTGCGGTCGCCGTGGGCGGTCTCGGACGCGACGACGTCCCGGTTGAAGTCGAGGTCCGGGTTGGCGGACTCCGCGCGCAGGAAGTCGAGGAGGCTGCCGGAGGCGTCGCCGGTCATCCGGTGCAGGCGGTCGGTGACGACGAGGGCGCCGGCGTTGATGAAGGGGTTGCGGGGGATGCCGTGCTCGTACTCCAGCTGGACGAGCGAGTTGAAGGGGTTGCCGGAGGGTTCGCGGCCGACGTGCTCCCAGAGACTGTCGCCCTCCCGGGCGAGGTCGAGGGCGAGCGTGAACACCTTGGTGACGGACTGGGTGGAGAAGGGCTGCTGCCACTCCCCCACCCCGTACACCGTGCCGTCGAGCTCCGCCACGGCCATCCCGAAGCGGTTCGGGTCGACGGCGGCGAGGGCCGGGATGTAGTCGGCGGGGCGACCTCGGCCGGCGAGGCTCTCGATCTCCTCGCCGATGCGTTCGAGTACGGGTAGGAAGGACTGCACCATGAGCGCATTGTGCCTGGTCGGCTCAGTTCTCCGCCGTGTCGGGGACGCCGGTCTCCGGCATCTCGTCGAGGGCGTACGGGTGCACGTACCGCGCGTCGTCGAAGGGCGTGAACCACGTGCCGAAGCCGAGCGTCGCCCCGCCCTCGGCGGCCCCGCCCTCCGCCTGGTCCTGGAGCCACGCGAAGTCCATGTCCTCGTAGACCTCGCCGGCGAAGCGCCCGAGGGCGGCGGCGACGTCCTCGTCCAGGAGTCCGTGCAGGTCGAGCGTGACGTGGGCCTGTTCGATGAGGAGCTTCAGTACGAGCTCCTCGGCGAGGCAGCCGAGCTTCCGGAAGCTGCCGTCGGTGAACCGGGTGGTCAGGGCGATCGCGGTCACCAGGAAGCGGCGCGCGAAGAGTTCGTTGTACTGGTGGGCGTGGCGCGAGGGCAGTTGGTCGAGATGCCACAGATGGCCCTGGCACTCGGCGACGGTGGTGTCCTCCTCGGCGAGGGCCTGGACGTCGTCGTACAGCTCGTCGATGAGGACCTCGGCGCCGTACACCAGGGAGCCGGCGGCGAGTTCGGCGCTCTCGGGCGTGACCGCCGCGATCCCGTCCCCCGCCTCCGGACGGGCCTCCGACTCCCCCGCCGACTCCGGCTCCCCCGCCGACTCGGCTTCGTCCGGCCCGCCCGCCTCCACCGGCCCCGTCCCGGCGACCGCCTCCACCGGCCCCGTCCCCGCGACCGCCTCCACCGGCCCCTCCGTCACGCCGAAGGTGGCCGGGGTGAAGGAGCGCAGGCGGGTCGCCAGGGTGCGGAAGGCGGCCTCGTGGTCCTGCGCCTCCCGCTCAGCCTCGTCGGGGGTGTCGGGCTTCGCCGTGTGGTGGGCCCGGCGCGCCTGCGGGTCGCTGGGCGGGGCGCCGGGCCCGTCGGCCGCTTCGAGGCTCTCGCGCGCCGCGTCGGTGTGCAGCTGGACCTCGCTGCTCTCGACGGTCCACTCGGCCAGCAGCTCCGACCGCTCCAGGACCTCCTCGCTCACGGAGCCGACCGCTTCCTCCGCGAACTCCAGCGACGGTGCCGCGACCATCACCTTCAGGAGCGCCCCGCCCGGGTGGACGGCCACGGCGACGTCGAACAGGTCCATCTCCATGCCGTCGGCGCCTTCGATACCGGCCACCGACGCGAAGCCCTGCTCCAGGAGGGCGGCGGCTCCCACGCGGTGCAGCCCGTCCAGCTCCGGAGCACCCTCCGGAATGCGTATTTCCACGGTTACGACATAGGTCACGGACGAAAGCGTGCCAGGCCGGGGCGGGGGGACGCGGGTGTTCGGGGAAGCTTTTCGCGTACGGCGGGAGCCGGCGCCCCCCTGAGGGACACCGGCTCCTGGTGGGGGCTGGGGGTCAGGCGACGAGCTCGGGCTTCTCCGTGCCCTTCGTGTCCCCCGTACCTCCCGTCTCACCCGTGTCCGTCCCATCCCCCGCGGGGGCCTTCTTGCCGTCCCGCATGACCAGGGTGGCGAGGACGGCCGCGGCGAGGACGCCGATCGCGCTGATCGTGAAGGTGGTGGACATCGAGGTGGTGAAGGCCTCGCGGGCCGCGTCGATCATCGCGGTGTCGCCCTTGGCGGCGGCCAGCGCCCCACCGATCGACTGCTTGGCCTGCTCGGGGACGTCGGCCGGCATCTCCCGGGAGAAGGTGCTGGTGAGGAGCGAGCCGAGGATGGCGATGCCGAGCGCGGTGCCGGCCTGCTGGATGGTGTCGTTGAGGGCGGAGCCGACGCCCGCCTTCTCCTCGGGGATGGTGCTCATCAGGGCGCCGACGGCGGCCGGCATCGCGAGGCCGGCGCCGAGGCCGAGCAGCCCCAGGGCGACGGCCGGGACGGTGAAGCCGGAGTGGGCGTCGACCGTGGTCAGCAGGGCGAAGGAGCCGGCCATCACGAGCATGCCCACGAGGATCAGGACACGGTTGCCGACCTTGGCCGCGAGTCCGGCGCCGGCGCCGTTGCCGATGAGGGCGGCGACGGCGAGCGGGACGAAGGCGAGGCCCGCCTTGACCGGCGAGTAGCCGAGGACGAACTGCAGGTACTGGGTGAGGACGAGCAGCAGACCGCCGTTGCCGATCTGCACGAGCGTCAGCGAGAGCGAACCACCGCTGAAGTTGCGGTGCTTGAAGAGGACCAGCGGCACCATCGGCGCGGGGGTGACGTTCTCCCAGATCACGAAGCCGACGAGGGCGACGACCGCGACGGCCAGGGTGACGAGCGAGCGGCCCTCGAAGGCGCCGTGCTGCGGGATCTCGATGATCCACCAGATCAGCGCGGTCATGCCGACGACGGAGAGGATCGCGCCGAGCGGGTCGGGCTTCTGCCAGGGGCCCTTCGACTCCGGCATGAGGGTGAGGGCGGCGAGGACGGCGAGGACGACGACCGGGACGTTGATGAAGAAGATCGACTGCCACGAGAACCGGTCGATCAGGACGCCACCGAGGACCGGGCTGCCGACGAGGCCGAGCATCGACACGGAGCCCCAGGCCGCCATCGCCTTGGGCCGCTCGTCCTCGTCGAAGACGGTGATGAGGATGGAGAGCGTCGAGGGCATGATCAGCGCGCCGCCGACACCCATCGTGATCCGTGCGGCGATGACCTCGCCGGGGCTGGAGCAGAAGGTCGCGGCCAGTGACGCCGCGCCGAAGAGCAGCAGGCCGATGATCATGATCTTCCGTCGGCCGAACCGGTCACCGAGGCTTCCGGAGGTCAGGAGGAGCCCCGCGAAGACCAGGATGTAGGAGTCCAGGATCCACTGGATGTCCTGGGCACTGGCGCCGATGTCCTCGGTCATCGAGGGGACCGCGACGGTCAGGGCCATGCTGTCGACCACCAGGACCAGGGTGCTGAGGCACAGCACGACCAGGATCCACCAGCGGCGTGGGTTGCGGCTTTCCATGGGACTTCCCCCTCGACTTTCGTCTCGTGTTGCTGCGTTTCCCGCGATGCGAACACTGTACGCAGATGCGCACACTGTTCGCAAGACTCGACGCCTGTACGCTGGCGCGAACGCCGTACGCAGCGAAGGAGGGCCCATGGCCGCCAAGGCGAACCCCGTCCCGTCCGTATGGACGCGACAGCAGTCCGCACCCGATCAGCCCGCGCTCAGCCGGACCGCGATCGTCCGCGAGGCGATCGTCATGCTGGACGCCGACGGCATCGAGGCGCTGAGCATGCGCAAGCTCGGCGCCCGGCTGAACGCCGGCGCCACCTCGCTCTACCGCCATGTCGCGACCAAGGACGAGCTCATGGAGCTCGCCGTGGACGAGGTCGCCGCCGAGATCACCGTGCCCCCGGCCGACGCCGCCCGCGGCGGATCCGGCTGGCGCGCCGCCGCGACCGAGGCCGCGGGCTCCTTCCGCGCGACGGCCCTGCGCCACCCCTGGCTCTCGTCCGTCCTCGGCCAGGCGGGCCTCGCCTACCTGGGCCCGAACCTGATGTCGTACTCGGAGCGGCTCGCCGCGCTGTTCGCGGCGGCCGGGTTCCCCGAGCCGAGCCGGGCGATCGACACGCTCCTGTCGTACGTCATCGGGATGAGCACGACGGAGGCCGCCTGGCTCACCACGGTCGCCCGCTCCGGCGAGACCGAGGCCGACTTCATCGCCCGTCTGATGCCCGCCGCCCAGCAGGCCGCGGCCGACCACGACCACCTCGCCGAGGCGTACGCCGAGGCCGCCGTCCACGCGACCCTCGACCCCGTCGCCATCCGCGACACCAAGTTCACCTACGGCCTCGACGTCGTCCTTGACGGCCTGGAGATGCGCCTGCCCCGCTGAGAAGCGCCGGGCGGAGCGGGTCGGACGGGGGTGCCGGCCGGACGGGGTGTCAGTCGTGCCAGGGCTCGCCGCTCACCACGTGGTCGGCGCGGCTGATCGCCTCGACGACCAGCCGCTTGAGGTGGCCGTCCGGCATGGCGTACACGACCCGCCGCCCGTCCTTCCGGGACTGCACGAGGCCGCCGAGGCGCAGCTTCGCCAGGTGCTGGCTCACGGCAGGGCGCGCGGCCCCGCACGCCTCGGTCAGGGCGCTGACGTCGGCCTCTCCACGCGTGAGCAGCCACAGCAGGTGGAGCCGGGTGGGGTCGGAGAGGAGCGCGAACACCTCCGCCGCCGCGGCGAGTTCCCGCGCCCCCGGCGTCCGCTCGTGCGCCCGGGACGCGACGCGCGCGCGAGACACGGCGCCCGCCCCGGCATCCGCCGTGGGGTGCTCGGGGCCTGTGGCGACTGCCGGATCTGCGCGCTCGGACATGGGGCCATCGTAGGCAGACCCGCAAGGGCTGGGCCCTCGGCCCTTCCGACCGGATTCCCCGGCCTGTACGTTCGCCCGTTCGGGTGAGCGCAAAGGTGCGACCGGCCTCGGCGCAGCACCGCCGGCGACCCGTCGCACCTTCAGTCGCGGCCCCCCGTCAGAGGCGCAGCTCCTTCGCCTCGAAGCGGCCGTCGCCGAGGACCAGGACGAAGGTCACCTGCTGACCCTCGGAGAGCGTCCGGACCTCTCCCTCGATGTCCGTCGCGCTGAAGTACACCTGCTCCTCGGAGCCCACGGGGACGATGAATCCGTACCCGCCGAGACGGTTGAAGAACTGGACGAACCCTTTGCTTCTGCCTTCCACAGCGGCCTCCCTGTCGTCACCGGCGAAGTGCCTCTCAGGGGAGATCTACCCCGTCGGCGCGGGCTTCGCCCGTCGTGGGACGCCCGCGCGCCACGGCCCGGTGGCCGGGGTGGTCCCGGTGTACGGGGTGGTCCCGGTGTACGGGGCACCCTCCGCGATCTCGTAGAATCTTGAACAGAGGCCTGGTGTCGGAGATCCCCCGTGTCCGGCACCGGGCCTCGTCGACCTCTCCGGGCCCTTCGCGCCCCGCCGCTCCCCGCTCCCCTGTTCTCCCGCCGTCAGCGGCCTCCGGGGTACGCGGTCCTCGCCGTGATCCGGGCGATGCGCCGCGCCGACTCCTCCGGGGGGGCCACGGGCTGGACGATGTGGCTGACCGTGAGCCGCACGATCGTCTCGACCGCGAGCCCCCGCGACTCCTCGTCCACATCGGGCCAGGCCTCGATCGCGTACGCGTCGAGCATTGTCATGGCCGTCCCGAAGACCGGCTCCGGGCGGGTGGTCAGATAGGCGAGGAGATCGTCCTCGCCGCCCCGCGCGGCCACCAGGACCCCCTTGATCAGGGGGTTGTCCAAGGCCTGCTGGAGCGTGTAGCCGACCCCGGCGGCGGCCGCGGCCTCCAGCTCGCCCCGGTGGGCGTCGAGTTCGCGCTGGATGCCGAGCAGGAAGCCCTCCAGCTCGCGCTGGACCAGGGCCTTGCCGATGGCCTCCTTCGAGCCGAACTCGTTGTAGAGCGTCTGGCGGCTGATCCCGGCGGCCCGCGCGATGGCGGTCATGCGCAGCCCGCCCCAGCCCTCGGCGGCGACGAGGCGGTAGGCGCCGTCGAGTACCTGCTCGCGCAGCAGGGACCGGACGCTCTCGCGGAAACGTGTCATCGTGGCCCCACCTTATCCATGGGGGCGGGCCCACCTGCCCCGGTGCGGGAGCGCTCCCGCACCGGGTCCACGGCGAGACCGGGGCCGCCGCCGAAGGTCGGATCGGGGGCGGGGCTGGGGGCGGGGGCAGCGGCAGCGCCGCCGGTGGGATCAGGGCCGGGCTCAGGCGCCCGGGGTCTCCTCGCGCAGCCAGTGGGCGGCCGCGGCGAGCAGCGCTGTCACGCCGACGGGGATCGTCGGGCCCGGTACGGGCGCGAAGTGGGGCGAGTGGTTGGCGGGGACGGTGTCGGGGAGGCCGTCCTCCAGGAGGGAGCCGGGGGCGACGCCCGCGTACAGGGCGGGGTCGGCGCCGCCGAAGTGCCAGAAGACCGAGGGGACTTCGAGCGCGGTGCCGAAGACTCCGAAGTCCTCGCTGCCGGTGATGACCTGGGGCAGGGTGAAGACCCTTCCCTCTCCCAGGGCCTCGGTGAGGGCGGCCTGGACGAGGGCGGTCGCGGGCCCGTCGTTGACGGTGACCGGGAAGGAGTTGAAGGGGACGATCTCCGGTTCCTTCGGGGCGCCCGAGGCGGCGGCCTCCGCGCGGACGATGCGGGTGACGGCGGCCAGGATCCGGTCCCGTACGGCCGGGGTGGTCGAGCGGATGTTGATCCGCAGCTCGGCGGTGTCCGGGATGATGTTCTCCTTCGTCCCGGCGTGCAGCGAGCCGACGGTGACGACCCCGGTCTGCGAGGCGCCGATCTCCCGGGAGACGACGGTCTGGAGGCGCATGACGACCGCGGCGGCCATCACGACCGGGTCGACGGCCGTCTCGGGGCTGGACCCGTGGCCACCGCGGCCGAAGAGGGTCACACGGAGACTGTCGGACGCGGCCATGACCGGGCCGGGGCGGGTGCCGAGGAAGCCGACCGGCGCCGGGGCGACGTGCTGGCCGAGGCAGATCTCGGCGCGGGGGAAGCGGTCGAGGAAGCCGTCCCCGATCATGGCGGGCGCGCCGCCGACCTCCTCGGCGGGCTGGAACACGGCGACGACGGTGCCGCTCCAGGCCTCGCGGTGGGCGGCGAGCCGGTCCGTGGCGCCGAGGAGACAGGTCACGTGCATGTCGTGCCCGCAGGCGTGCATGACGGGGACCTCGTTGCCGTCCGGGTCGGTTCCGGTGGCGGTGGAGGCGTACGGCAGCCCCGTCTCCTCCTTCACGGGCAGGGCGTCCATGTCGGCGCGGAGCAGGACGACGGGTCCTGGGCCGTTGACGAGGACGCCGACGACTCCGGTGCCGCCGACGCCCTCGGTGACCTCCCAGCCCTGGGCGCGCAGCCACGTGGCGACGACGCCGGCCGTGCGGAACTCCTGGAAGGAGAGCTCGGGATGGGCGTGCAGGTCCTCGTAGAGGGCGAGGAGGTCGGGGAGCCGCTCGTCGAGCCCGGACAGGAGCGGGGCGACGGTGGCCCCGACGACGGCTTCGACAGCGGCTTCGGGGACGCCGGCGGCTTCGGGGGTCATGCGGATTCCTTTACGGGGCTCGGGGAACGGGGCGCGCGGTCCGCCGCATCGCGGAAGGCGGTGGCGTCCTGCGGGGTCAGGCAGGCCATGACGGCGGCGATGACCGCGCCGAGGACGAGGAAGCCGAAGGCGATCTGGAAGGAGAAGGCGTCGGCGAGCGCTCCCATGACCGGTGGGGCGACGATGCCCGCGACCTGGCCGCCGGCGATGATCACGGCGCCGCCCACGCCCACGTACTCGGGGGTGAGACCGGACATGGGGACGGCGAAGATCGGCATGTAGGCGAGGGAGGCGGCGAAGATCGCGACGGTGCCGAAGACGACGAAGCCGGTGAGGGACGGCGTGTTCGCCATGAGGAGCAGGGCGACGGCGGCGACGCTCATGCCGGGGACGATGACCTTGCGGTGGTGGCCGCCGAGCCGGTCGGAGAGCCGGCCGCCGAGGACGGTGGCGGCGGCGGCCCCGAGCGCCGGGACGGCGACGAGGGCTCCGGCCGCCGTGAGGGAGACCCCGTGCTCCTCGCTGAGGTACGAGGGGACCCAGGTGTTGAGGCCCCAGACGATCGTGCTGTAGCCGAACATCATGAGGGAGAACCGCCACAGGACGCCCTTGCGCAGGACCTCGCGCAGCGGAGGGCGGGCGGCGGCCTCCGGCGGCGGGGCGCCGTCCGCCCCGGGCAGGGGGGCGGGGAGCCAGAGGCGTACGGCGACGAGCGCGACGAGCCCGAGGGCGGCGGTGGACCAGAAGGCCGAGCGCCAGCCGAAGACGGCGACGAGCGGGGCGACGGCGAGCGGGGTGAGGACGGCGGCGATCGCGTTGGAGCTCATCACCGTGCCGTTGGCGCCCATGCGCTCCTCCGGCCGCGTGCGCTCGACCAGGACCTTCATCGCGGCGGGCGGGAAGACGCCCTCGGCCACGCCGAAGGCGAAGCGCAGGGCGAGGAGCACGGCGAAGGACCAGGCGAAGCCGGTGAGGGCGGTGAAGACCGACCAGGCGAGGAGCGCCCAGAGGGTCACCCGCCGGCCGCCGAACCGGTCGGCGAGCATGCCGCCGGGGATCTGGCAGAGGGCGTAGGCGAGGAAGAAGGCGGAGACGACGAAGCCCTGCTGGGTGCGGTCGAGGTCGAACTCCACGCCGATCGACGGCAGCACGAGATTGATCACGAGCCGGTCGGCGTAGTCGACGAGCCAGGCGGCGAAGAGCAGGACGACCGTGATCCGGACGGTCCTGCGGTGCGCGGGCGGCGCCGCCGGGGGTGCGGGAAGGGGCGGAGCAGGCACGGTACTCCTCTCACGGTGGGCCGATCACGGTGGGCCGATCACGGTGGCCGATCTCAGTGGGCCGAAACTGGCCGTCGGCCCGAAGTGCCCCTACGATCCGGTCCATGAGCGCGAATCCCCGAGAACTGCCGGAAAGCCTCACCACACATCTCTTCTCGCCGGATTCCCGCGCCGACGACTCCGCCACGGGGTTCTCCGAACTGGATCTCGCACTGATCGACGCGCTCCAGGCCGCCCCCCGCGCGCCGTGGACCCGGATCGGGCGCGCGCTCGGCGTGGACGCGACGACGGCGGCCCGCCGCTTCGAACGGCTCCGGGCCGGCGGGCTCGCCTGGGTCACCGCGTACGACGCCGCGAAGACGGCGACGGTCGCCTACGTCGAGGTGCGGTGCCGGCCCCGGGCCTTCGACCGGGTGAGCGCGGCGGTGACGGCGCTGCCGTGGGTGTTCAGCGTCGACGAGACGGCCGGGGACTTCGACCTCTTCCTCTCCGTCGCCGCCCCCGACCTGCCGTCCCTGGGACGCGCGGTGCACGGCGGGATCGGCGGCCTGCGCGGGGTGCGCTCGACCCGTACGAGGCTGGGCATCACGCTCTACGGGGAGGGGCGCGACTGGCGGATGCGGGCGATGAACCCGGCGGAACGGGCCGGGCTCAGCGGGCCGCACGGCCCGCACCCCCGTACGTACAGCACCCACCTCCACGAGCGACCGGGGCCGCAGGACCAGGCGCTGCTCGGCGCGCTCGGCGGTGACGGGCGGCTCGGATACGCGGAGCTCGGCGCGCGGACGGGCATGAGCGAGCACACGGCGCGGCGCAGGCTCCAGCGGATGATCCGCGACGGGGACATCTCGCTGCGCTGCGATCTGGCGCACCCGCTGGCGGGGCTGTCCACGATGGTGGTCTACCGGACGTCCGTGCCGCACACCCTCCTGGAGCAGACGGGGAACGCGCTGGCCCGGCTCGAACAGGTGCGGATGTGCGTGTCGGTGAGCGGTCCGTACAACCTTCTCGTCCTGGTCTGGCTGCACGGCCTCGGCGCCGTGGACCCCTTCGAGGCGCTCCTCGCGGAGCGCTTCCCTGCGCTTGAGGTGCAGGACCGGACGGTCTCCCTGCTGTCCCGGAAGCGCATGGGCTGGCTGCTCGACGAGCAGGGGCGGGCCGAGGGCCGCGTCCCGCTGGGGCTGCCCACGTACTGACCGGGCGGACGCCCGTCCGGTGACGCGCCGTGAAAAAACCTTCCCAACGGTTTGTTCTTGACCTGCTCGCCCGGAGCTCATCGCCGTCCCGCGACGGAAGGCCCACGAGCCCCCTGTGAGTAGGTAAATCCGACAACACCGAAGCGCCCTGGATCGCAGCGAAAACTCGTAGAATACCAATCAGTCGGTTTGAGGTCGTCGGGTGGTTCGGTGCGACGGGGTGTATGTCCGTGCCGCTGCGACGCATGGTGCTACTGGAGCCGTTGGTGACCAAACAAGAGCGGGGCGCGCGGACCCGCGACGCGCTGATCAGATCGGCGGCGGTCGAGTTCGACCTGCACGGCTACGCCCTGGCCACACTGTCCGCGATCAGCTTGGGAGCAGGCGTCAGCCCCGGGGCGCTCCACTTCCACTTCGACAACAAGGCGGCGGTCGCCGAGGCCGTCGAGGGCGCGGCCTGCGCGACCCTGCGACGGACCGCCCGGATCGCGTACCGCCACCGGTCGAACGCCCTGCAGAACCTCGCGGACACCACGCACGCGCTCGCCCGCCTGTTCCGCGAGGACATCGTCGTACGCGCCGGCTTCCGGCTCAGCTGCGCGAGCGACTGCCGTACGGAGCTGAATCTGCGCCAGGAATGGCAGAGCTGCGTCCAGCAACGGCTCGCGGAGGCGGCCGACGAGGGCCTCCTCGCCGCCGGGATCGGGCGTCAGCAGGACCTGGCGCGGACGGTCGTCGCCGCCACCGTCGGTCTGGTGACCCTCTGCCAGGACAACGCCGAGTGGCTTTCCCCGCACACGGTCACCGGGTTGTGGCGGACACTCCTGCCGACCCTGTCGGCCCCCGACGCGCTCGCGGGTCTGGAACCGGCCGGCAGCGCGGCCGTGATCACCCGCTCGGTGGCCCCGGTCGGCTGACCGCGACTCTCAGAGCGCGCTTCCTCCCGTGGCGTCCACGTACTGGCCGGTGATCCAGCGGGCGTCGTCGGAGACGAGGAACGCGACGATGTCCGCGATGTCGGCCGGTGTCCCGATCCGGTTGAAGACCGAGTAGGCGGCGAGGGCGGCGCTCGCCTCCGGGGTCGCCCTGCGGCGGGCGTTCATGTCCGTCGCGACGAAGCCGGGGGCCACGGCGTTGACCGTGATCCCCCGGGGTCCCAGCTCCTTGGCGAGGGCGAGCGTCATCGTGTCGAGCGCGCCCTTCGTCATGGAGTAGGTGACGGAGTCGGGGAAGGCGATCCTCGTCGCCGCCGAGGAGATGGTGACGATCCGGCCGCCGTCGCGCAGCCGGTCGAGGCCCCGCTGGATCAGGAACAGCGGGGCCTTCACGTTGATCGCGAACAAGCGGTCGAAGACCTCGGGGGTCAGTTCGTTGATCCGGCCGGAGCCGCTGGCGGCAGCGTTGTTCACGAGGATGTCGAACCCGGGCTCCGCGCCGCACTCCACGAGGCCGGCGTCGAGCGCCGCGTAGAACGTGTCGACGACGTCGGGCGCTTCGAGGTCCGCGCGGAACGCGAAGGCCCGGCCGCCCTCCTCCTCGATGTGCTTCACCGTCTCGCGGGCGGCGTCCTCGTTGCTGCCGTAGTGCACGGCGACGAGGGCCCCGTCCCTGGCGAGTCGCTCGGCGATGCCTCTTCCGATGCCGCGGCTCGCGCCCGTGACGATCGCGGTCCTGCCGGCCAGCGCGGACATGTCGGTGGTGCCTTCTTTCGGTTCGGGAGGGAGCGACGTGGTTCCGGTCAGGAGGGGCGACGAGGCTCCGGTCAGGAGGGGGCGACGAGGTTCCGGTACCACCGCGCGTGGGCGTCGAACCCCGCGGTGAAGCCCGGTCCCGGGTCGCAGCCGAGCTCCCGCCACGGGCGGTCGTCGGCGAACCAGTGGTCGGTGGACAGCATGGCGAGGTGGTGACGGCCGAAGGGATGGCCCGCGAGCAGCTCGTGGGCCTCGGCCAGGTCCACCGTCGCCGGCCGTGACCGCCCCGCCGATCCCGCCAGAAGCTCCTCGCAGGGTGCGAGCAGCTCCGCCACCGGCACCGGCTCGGGGTGGTTGACGTAGTACGCGCCCGGCTCCGTACGCGGCGAGAGCGCCGCGCCGAGCAGCGCGCCCGCCAGGCTCTCCACGTCGATCAGGGAGTGCAGCGAGTCGCCCGCGTCGAGCGGGCCGGGCAGCGCCGCGAGCAGCCCGACCAGGCCGGGGACCAGCTGCCGGTCACCCTCCCCGTACACGAGGTGGGGTCGCAGGACGGTCCCGCCGGCGTCCATGACGTGCAGCTCGCCCGCCGCCCGCGTGCGACTGGTCGCCGAGCCGGGAGCCGTCGGCAGGGTGCCGGGGGCGGCGCCCCTGAAGGGGCCGCGACCGTGGACGGCGGCGGTGCTCAGGGCGACGATCCGCGTCACACCGGCGCGCACGGCCACGTCGACGAGGGCCCGGGTGCCCTCGTCGTTGACGCTACGGGCGAGCTCCTCGTCCCCACCGATCGCCGAGGCGCAGTGGATCAGGACGTCGACGCCTTCGCAGGCCCGCCGCAGGGAGTCGGCGTCCCGGAGGTCGCCGATGACGGTCTCGGTCACCGGACCGCCGTCGTGTTCCTCCGCCGTCCGGGCCGGGGGCGCCGTCGGGCGGCGGGCGAGCAGCCGGAGACGGCCGGGCTCCGGC